>JBBKWA010000172.1:0-28152 GCA_037968695.1 Saprospiraceae bacterium | reverse complement strand
CACCCACTCGGGATGAAATGTCGGAACGCCACACCCCATCGGGGTGAAATGTCGGTAACTCACGCCCACTCGGGATGAAACATCAGTAACCCATCGGTACCACACACACCACCCCATCGGGGTGAAATGTCGGTGCCCGCGCCCCCTCAGGGCGAAATGTCGGTTATAAACGCGATCAAGATCATTCCTGTGGCTTAAAAATGTATCTTTCATCATAGTCTACTTCGAATTCATCAAGCAGTTCGTGATACTCATCAAGAAATGTTTTTTTCTGATGATGGAGCTCCTGATTTTCTATGTATCTGGCAACAACACCTACCAATGATTTTGTATATGAAAATGCACCATACCCTTCCTGCCATCTGAAAGTGCTTTGAGTTAATTTGTTTTTATTTATCCATGTAGACGAATCACTTTTTACATCTCTAAGTAAGTCAGAAAGAGACTGATGCGGCCTATAACCTATAAGAAAATGCAAATGATCTGGCATGCTATTGATCGCTAATAATTTGTGGTTTTGATTTTGGATTATGCCGGTTATGTATTGATGTAGCCATGATTTCCATTTGGGATTGATCATTGCCATACGGTATTTGACAACTATGACGACCTGGATGTGGATTTGTGAGTAGGTGTTTGCCATGGGGGGATATGATTTTTGTTACAAAATGAATCTATCATATAGTGTCAAAGACTGCTCATTTGTTACCTAAATTGTGCAGATTTATGGTGATTGGTTTTGCCCCTACAGGGCAAGATTGGTTTTTATGGGATGAGTTTACCAATCTTTTACCCCGATGGGGTATTGTCATCAACACTATTAGGTTTTGCCCCTACAGGGCAAATATTAGTTTGGCTGTTAAATAAACAATTAGCTGCGCTAACCTGAATATGAATAGGTTTTCTTTGAGTTTTGCGTCTATTCCTTATTATCTCAGCTCTTTCTTTTCTCTTTTCGCTCTTTTCTTTTCTCTTTACGCTATTTACTTTTCCTTAGGTTTGCAGTTAAATAGTAAAAGAGCGCTTCGTGAGTAAGAAAACATATGTCGTAACAGGGGCAAATAATGGAATTGGCCTTGAAACTTCAAGAGCCCTTGCTGCCCAGGGTAACAGGGTGCTTTTGTTGACGAGGACAACAGAAAAGGGAAAAGGGGCAATGGAAGATATCCTGCGCACCAATCCGGATGCGGATTTAGAAAATTATGTTGCCGATATGAGCCTCCAGGCGGATATACGAAAAGCTTGTGAAGCTATACTCGGGCGACATTCAGTGATTGATGGACTGATCAATAATGTAGGGACATGGATGTCTGACTTTGTCCTTACAAAAGAGGACGTAGAAACAGTTTTTGCCACAAATCACCTGAGCTATTTTCTGATGACGCATTTGCTTTATCCTGCACTTCAAAAAGCAAACTATGGTCGTGTGGTCAATGTAGCCTCCAATGCACATTCTTACGGTAAAATCAATATTACTGATCCAGGCTATTCAAAAAACTATCATGGTTTGAAATCAAACGGGCAGTCTAAACTGGCCAATATTTATTTCACATTTGAGTTTTTTAATCAACAGCCTGATGAGAAGGTCAGTGTTTTTGCAGTTTCACCCGGACTAGTCAAGACGGATATCGGGTTAAAACACACTTCCTGGCTTCATACGATGGCCTGGAAATTCAGAAGGCGTAAAGGACAGTCTCCGGCGGAAGGTGCGCTTACATCCGTTTTTTGTGCCACAAATGATGGAATTAGGGCGATGAGCGGAAAGTATTGGGAAGATAGTCGGCAAAAAGAGGTTTTCCCTTCAGCCCAAAATCCTGAGCTCGGAAGGCAGCTATGGGCTTTAAGTGAGAAAATGTGTTGTATTGAGGATTATTTTCATACAGGAAAGTAATCGTTGATCACTTCTGTATATGCACGGAAATTTTCTACCTTTGACTATTAGCCTTCATCAACCCCTGTATGAAGGCTTGTTAATCAATAGCTTATGGTGTTTCTTGAATTTGAACAGCCGTTGGAATCGCTCTATGATCAGTTAGAGCAGATTAAACAAATTGAGGCTCAAGGCGATGTGGATGTACGGGCGGCAATTCGCGATCTGGAAAACAAGATCGTCCAAACCAAAAAGGAGATTTACAGTAATCTTTCCGGGTGGCAGAAAGTCCAGCTATCCAGGCATCCCGAACGGCCCTATACCCTCTTCTATATTCAGAAAATGTTTGCCAATTTCATCGAATTGCATGGCGATCGATTTGTCAATGATGATAAAGCGATTATTGGTGGATTAGCTCAATTTGATGGACGGACTGTAATGGTCATCGGGCATCAAAAGGGCATCAATACCAAAATGCGCCAGTTTCGAAATTTTGGAATGGCTAACCCCGAAGGATACCGAAAAGCCTTGCGATTGATGAAGCTGGCCGAAAAATTTGATATTCCTGTTATTACCCTGATAGATACACCGGGGGCTTATCCTGGATTGGAAGCTGAGGAAAGGGGCCAGGCAGAAGCCATAGCGCGCAACCTTCTGGAGATGTCCAGACTTCGCGTACCCATCCTATGTTATGTTATTGGGGAGGGTGCTTCTGGCGGAGCCATAGGGATAGGGTTAGGAGACAAAGTATTTATGCTTGAGAATACCTGGTATTCAGTGATTTCTCCTGAGTCTTGTTCTTCCATCCTTTGGCGAAGCTGGGATTATAAGGAAACCGCTGCTGAAGCTCTTAAATTGACTGCAGACCACATGGAGGAATTTGGTTTGATCGATGGTATTGTAAAAGAACCATTAGGTGGAGCCCACAATGACCCGGATGGCATGGCTGTGGCCTTAACCAAGCATATGAAAGCTGAATTAAAAGCGCTTAAAAAATTATCTTCTGAAGACCGAATCAATAACCGTATTGAAAAATATTCTGCGATGGGTCGATTCAAAGTAAAATCTGACATTGCAGAATAACGTTTCCCATGTTGGGTAAAGTGATCAAGTGAAGGACATATGCTAGAACCTATCCGGACTTACTTTTTCGAACGTGCCAAACGGAAGAGCATGGAATCTGCCGGAGGGCGGTCGTCTCAGTTTAAAATCAGTAACAAAAACCATATTGGTATTCTCATCGATGCCGGCAATTACAATGATCGTAATGATGTTCTCGCTTTTGCAGAACGATTGCGAAATGATGGACACCGCGTAAAAATCCTGGGTTATTTAGTGGGCCGTATTGATGGGGTTACGATGCCTTTTGACATCTTCACTACGGCACAGTTATCAAAAGTATCACAGGTGCCAAAAAGCCCTGAAGTGGAGGCCTTTATAGAACAAAAATTTGATGCATTAATCAATATGTCTATTCGTCTGAATCATAAACCATTGGATTATATCAGTACGCTTTCTAGAGCCTCTTTTCGGATCGGGCCATGGTATCATGGCGCTAAGCACAACCCCTTCGATTTGTGCATCGATGCTGGCGGCTCAGCCACGCTGAACGAATGGATCAATGAACTAATGCATACCTTGCAGAAGATCTATTATTAACGACTATGGCACAGTTTATTCCTTCCGGTACAGGCGTTGCCCTGATTACCCCATTCAAGAATAATTTAGTGGATTTTGAATCTTTGTCCGCACTTATTGAGTATGTAATTTTAGGCGGTGTTGAATTTGTTGTGCCCCTTGGCACGACCGGTGAAGCATCCAGTCTTACGGATGAAGAGCAGACAAATGTACTTCAGCACACTATAAAGATTGTAAATGGTCGCGTCCCTATCGTAGCAGGAAATTTTGGCGGAAATAATACCGCACAACTTTGCGAAAAACTAACGTCTTTTGAAGACAAGGGTATAGATGCTATTCTTTCCAGCAGCCCCGCTTATGTCAAACCCTCCCAGGAGGGTATCTATCAGCATTACATGGCGCTTGCGGAGGCATCTCCTTGTCCAATAATCATTTATAATGTTCCATCTCGAACAGCCTCGAATATTTCTGCAGCAACCATAATACGATTAGCAAATGCATCGAAAAAATTCATTGGTGTTAAAGATGCGACGGCGGACTTGGTCCAAGGGGCTGCTATTGTTCGTGATGCACCAAAAGGTTTTGCTCTCCTGTCCGGTGATGATCCTACAGCCTTACCATTAGTCGCAGTGGGCAGCAAGGGGGTTATCTCTGTTATAGCAAATGCATTTCCGAATTCATTTGCTACTATGATGCGTAAAGCACTTGAAGGAAATTATGATGAAGCATTAATCCTTCATAATAAATTACTTGACTTACATCCATGGTTGTATGTGGAAGGTAATCCAGTGGGTATCAAACAAGCTATTGAACATAAAGGAATCGGTTCAGCTGATTTGCGTCTCCCCCTTGTTAGAATGGGTGAGGGCAATAAGAAGCGGTTGCACGAAGAGATGTTGAAGCTGGATGGACTTGGATGAGAGAAGAGAGAAATTCGGAGCGAAGCGGAGATCCCGCCATCCGCCTGAGGCGGATGCTCAGCGGGAGAGAAAATCGGAGCGAAGTGTATATCCCGTCCTCCCGAAAGATCGGGAGGGTAGCGGGAGTGAAAAGTAACCATTTAAACAGATTACTCATCGCTCGTTTACCAAATGAGCTTGCAAAGGACTTTAACGCCAATAATAATTTATATAAATTTTCTCAGGAACAAGATTAAGGAAAATCTTTCTATTCCACTATGGACCCATCGATCCCTAGCGTTTTTAAGGCTCTAAAAGATGCACTTTGTTCAGCACTCTTTTTATTAAAGTCTTCTCCTTTGGCGATTTCTTTGCCATTGACAAAGACAGCTATTTTAAAGCGATCCCTGTTGTCAAACTTAAAACGCTCAATCACTTTGTAGTCAATGTCATTGCCATTCTTTTGACAATACTCAAGAAGCTGGCTTTTATAATTATCGTCGACTTCTTCCAGGTTTTCGATATTGAGATGTCGTCGAAGAATTGTATTGACAATGATTTTTTTGGTGAGGTCATATCCTTTTTCCAGATAGATGGCGCCTACTAACGCTTCGAGGGCATTGCCTTTCATCGATTCACTAAGGCGTGTTTCATTATTATCCTGCAGCACCACATCGATGCCCATATCATCAGCGATCCGATTGAGCGTTTTACGCTTGACAATTTTGGATCTCATCTTAGTCAGGAAACCTTCGTTGCTATTGGGATATTTTTGAAACAGATATTCTGCAACGACAGTACTAAGAATTGAATCACCCAGGTATTCCAATCTTTCATTACTCGTAACGGTATGAAATTTTGGATCTACCGCAGACTTATGACTAAAAGCTTGTTTGAATATTTGGATATTACTAGGTGTGAAACCAATGATATTGGCTACGCTGCGCGTAAACACCTTATCAGCGGAGAAGTAATGATTGTAGAGCTTTCTAATCACAAATTTTTACATCCTGGGGTAATTAAACCCGTCCAAAAATTAGGGAGGTATTGTGGCCTCCAAATCCAAATCCATTGCTCATAACTGCATTTATTTTACGTTGCTGAGCTTCATTAAAAGTGAAGTTGAGCCTGTTGTCAATCGCAGGATCATCTTCAAAGTGATTTATAGTAGGAGGGATAAAATCATGGTTCAAACTGAGTATGGACGCTATGGCTTCTACAGCCCCGGCAGCGCCCAACAAGTGGCCAGTCATTGATTTCGTCGAACTAATATTCAACTTATAGGCATGGTCGCCAAAGACAGATTTTATGGCGCTGGTCTCTGCCACATCGCCAAGCGGGGTGGAAGTACCATGAACATTTACATAATCTATCTGGTCAATATTTAACCCAGCTTCCTGTAGTGCATAATTCATGCATTTGATCACACCAATGCCTGTAGGCTCTGGAGCAGTAATGTGATAAGCATCGGCATTCATCCCGGATCCAAGCAATTCTGCGTAAATCTTCGCACCTCTCGCTTTGGCAGATTCATACGATTCAAGGATTAAAGCCCCGGCGCCTTCACCAAGGACAAAGCCATCTCTATTGTTGTCAAATGGCCTCGAAGCCGTTTTTGGATCATCATTTCTTGTGGAGAGTGCTTTCATGCTTGAAAAACCGCCAATTCCTGCTCTTGTTACAGCAGCTTCAGATCCTCCACATAAGGCCATGTCTATACGTCCCAGTCTGATATTATCAGCTGCAATAATTAAGGAGTGATTTGCAGAGGCACATGCCGAAACAGTGGCAAAATTAACGCCCGAAAACCCATATTTAATGCTGATATGCCCAGAAGCAATATTAACAATCAATTTTGGAATGAGGAATGGGCTATAACGCGGAACGCCTACGGCTCTACCAGCGGCCTCAATTTCTTCTTCAAAAGTCATAAAACCGCCAATACCACTTCCCCATATCACACCTACCCTGGATTTGTCAATAGCGTCCAAATCAAGGCCACTATCGTTAATGGCCTGTTCTGCTACCACTAGCGCATATTGCGCATATGGATCAATGCGCCTGGCCTCTTTTCTTTCTAAAAAGTCTTCTGCATTGAAGTTTTTGACTTCGCAGGCAAATTCCGTCCTAAAACCATCAGCATCAAATCGGGTGATTTTGCCAGCGCCACTGACACCACTTTTAAGCCCTTCTAAGAAGGAATTTACATCATTTCCAATGGGAGTCAGGGCGCCTATTCCAGTAACAACTACTCTTTTTGACATAAAGTAAAGATTCTGTGTTAAAGATGCATAATTTCAATTTTTACTAAAACCACCTTCTCTATTTAGGTATTTAGTATCCTTCAACAGTTCAATTATATCAGTTTTAAACCGATAAAGACAATTTAAGCTTCCTTTGTCAAAGAAAAAATGAATTGAATAAAATGACCTTTCCCGCTAAAGTTACAAGGAAAGTTCAAAACTAATTACCCTCCAGACAGCGGAGGACATAAAATAAAACATCCACAGAGAAGCGTTACTTTCCCTGTGGATCATTAATTGTTAAGTCTTAATTTGACTGGTTACGCAGAAACCTGTGACTCCAGATATTCAACGGCATGGCCTACTGTCTGGATGTTTTCAGCTTGCTCGTCTGGAATTGAGATATCAAATTCTTTCTCAAATTCCATGATTAATTCAACAGTATCAAGTGAATCTGCTCCGAGGTCATTAGTGAAGCTCGCTTCTGATGTTACTTCAGATTCGTCAACGCCTAACTTGTCAACGATGATTTTTTTCACTCTTTCAGCAATGTCTGACATAATGGATTGTGTTTGATTTAGGATGCAAAAGTAAATAAAGTATTTACTATTTTGACAAAACCTCAATATCATATTAAATGTTCCATTTTGGTACACTTAATGTTTACTTATTTGATTCCCCTCCATTTTGTCAGGCAAAACGCTCAGGAAGTGGAATATTGAGCCCTTAATGTTGCAGGATATGCAAGGAGGTTATAGCTTCGCAGATTAATTATTAAAAATAAGAACCATATATATGATGCCACAAGTACAGCAGAATACAAAGATTGTTGCCACAATTGGCCCCGCCAGTTCCGGATACGAGCAACTCCTGGCCCTGGCGATCGAAGGTGTAGATGTATTCAGGCTAAACTTTTCCCACGGCTCCCACGAAGAGCACGAAGAGGTCATTAGGTTTATAGAACGCATCAATAAGGAGCATAATTTGCACGTGGGGATACTCGCAGACCTTCAGGGACCAAAAATCAGAATTGGTACCATTGCCGATAATGTAGTCCTGTTGGAAAATGGTCAGGAAATCATTTTCACTAACCAGAAATGCCCCGGAACTGCTGAGCGTGTGCACATTAGCTATGAAAATTTCCCAAAAGAAGTCAAAGTAGGTGAACGGGTTTTACTCGACGATGGCAAGTTGATTTTGGAGGTACTTTCAACAGACAGGCAGATTGAGGTTAAGTTAAAAGTGATCCATGGTGGAGAATTAAGCTCCAGAAAAGGTGTGAATCTGCCAGATACCTCGCTGACAATCCCTTCAATTACAGAAAAAGACTTCGCGGACCTTGATTTTATTCTCACGCAGCCGGTCAATTGGATTGCGCTTTCTTTTGTTCGAAAAGCGGACGATATCATTGAACTTCAGGAGCTTATAGATAAAGCAGGGCATCCGGCGAAAACGATTGCAAAGATTGAGAAGCCAGAAGCTGTCAGGAATATCAGGAAAATAATCAAGCATGCCAATGGCATTATGATTGCCCGCGGTGACCTTGCTGTTGAGGTGCCAATGGAAAAGCTGCCCACGATTCAAAAAGATATCATCAAGCTTTGTATTGAGCGATCCAGACCAGTGATTGTTGCCACACAATTGATGGATTCCATGATTAATAACCCAAGTCCTACACGTGCTGAAATAACGGATGTAGCGAATGCAGTACTTGATGGCGCGGATGCAGTGATGCTCAGTGCAGAAACTTCAGTTGGGAAGCACCCCGTTAAGGTGGTGGAAGCCATGAATAAAATCATCGATGAAGCTGAAAAACACTTCACCGAAACAATTCAATTTTCTACGCCCTCACCAAAATCGAGGACTTTTTGGTCGGATACTGTTTGCTATCATGCTGCACGAATGGCTCAAGAGGTTGATGCTAAGGCAATTGTATGTTTGACTACATCAGGATTTACAGCATTCAAGCTATCTTCATATAGACCCATTCGCACCAAAGTTTATGTCTTTTCTGACCAACATAATATTCTCAACACGCTTAATCTGGTCTGGGGCGTTCGGGCATTTTATTATGATAAGTTCTCTTCCACCGATGAGACCATCGCAGATGTAGTAAAAATCCTACTGGATTCTGGAAAAGTTAGGCCCGGTGATGTCGTCATCAATACCGGAAGTATGCCGATGCATAAAAAGTACAGAACCAATATGCTCAAATTGACATTAGTTGATTGAGTAGAAAACAGTATACCGAAAGGTGTTTTTTTACGTTTTTTAACCAACTGAAGCATCCATAATTCTAATTCATGGGGATTGAAGTCAGATTTCGTTTAAACTTTTTAGTGCTGATCATATCAGGCTTAATACTGTTGTCCAGCAATCAGTTGGTTGCCCAGGATCGCCCCACATCAGCGCAAGTGAGTATTGAAAAAAAGTTAATCGACGGGAAAAAGTATCTCCTCCTTGGCGATTGGGATAAAGCTGAAGCCTTCTTTCAGGCCATTCTGAAGGATGATGTACTCAATAGTGCGGCTTTGTACGAATTGTCAAGAACATATACCGCAAAGGGGAATTTTAGTGACGCCATAACCTATATTCATAAAGCTATTCGAATCGAGCCGGATAATGAATGGTATTTGCTCATGGAGGCAGATATCCAGGAAAAATCGGGTGATATTTTTGCTACCATGGCAATGTACGATCGGTTGATTGCCTTACGTCCATCACAACCCTATTATTATGAAGTGCTCATTAGTCTGTGCAGGAAGACCGGAGAGGAGGAACGATTGTTAAGCGTACTGGATCAGTATGAACTTGTCATAGGATTGATAGAGCCGATAGCAAGAACCAGGTTTGAGACGCTGGATAGACTCGACAGGTATGAAGAAGCATCAGAATCACTGCATGATTTGACTGTCGTTTACCCGGGAAATATTGATTATAAATTTCTAGCAGCTTCCTATGCAAAGAAAAAAGGCATGGAGGATAAAGCCAACCAATATTACAGAGATGTGCTCCATGTTGATCCAGAAAACTCAAGAGCGAAATTAGCCCTTGCCAATGCCGAAAAAGCAGCCGGGGATGATATTGGCTACTTGCAATCTATTGTGCCGGTAATCGCCAATGCGCAAATTGAAATAGACATTAAGTTGAAAGAGTTGATCCCGTACGTGATATCACTTTCGGAAACAAAAGATTCATTACTTGGGGCTACATTGGTTTCATTAACCAAATCTTTGGTTCGGGCGCACCCCGCAGATGCTAAATCCTTCGCGATACAAGGAGATGTGGATGCAATACTTGGTTACAGCACAAAAGCAATTGAAGCCTACGGTAGATCAACTAGCTTGAATGGAGGGGTTTATCCTGTTTGGGAGCAATTTCTGTCTCTGCTTATTACCACCCGTTCATATCATGAATTGATACGTCAGGCCCAATCAGCCATAGATAATTTTCCTAATCAGGCTTACTTATATTATGCAGGTGGATATGGTTTGTATAAAGTGGAAGAGTTTGATCGTTCACTTGAGTTATTAAACGAGGCATTAATTATGACCGGCAGAAATGCTGGGCAAAAGATCAGTGTGTTGAATGTGCTTGGATTGGTGTATGATGTATTAGGCGAGCTGGAGAAATCGGCCATGGCATTTGAAAGTGCCTTAAGTATTGATCCCAAAAGCCAAGAGACATTAGCAAATTATAGTCTAGTCTTAAGTAGTAGAATAACGGAAAGTGAGAAAGCCATGTTTATGACTGAATTAGTCCTCAGGCAACAGGTTATCTCTCCAATGATTCATGAAATTTTAGCACAGATCTTATACAACCAAAAAAGATACAAAGAAGCGCTAAGCTCAATTGAATATGCTCTTCAGGCTGACCCATATGGTAATGTATATAATCTGGCAGGGGATATATTAAATAAACTTGAACAGAAAGCACAAGCCGTTGCGATGTGGGAAAGGGCACTTAAAGAAGGATGTACAGATTCGAGCCTAAAAAGTAAAATTGCTGCTTCAAAGGCACCCTAAATCGTTATTTGTTGTTACTTAATTGAAACCAATACGTCTTAAGTTAAAGAAACGATGAATTCGAATACACTTTTAATATTTCTTCTTTCGGTGCTTATCAGCATTTCTTCAGCTTGTGGCGAAAAGAAAAATAAAGTGTCAAAAGTTGACACCCCTTTTGTTGAGGAAAAAATGACGAAAGGAACGTCTGCAATGATGGAAAAAATCATTGATACCCAGGTTCCTTTTACTTGGTTTGCCGCCAAAGGACAGGGCAAATTTGATTTGGATGGGCAGCACCTGAGTGCGAGAATCAATGTCCGTATTCTGCGCGATAGTGTTATTTGGGTGCAACTGCAAAAATTTGGATTTGAGGTTGGGCGCATGTTAATTACACCTGATTCTGCTTTTTTTATTAACCGGTTTGAGCGCACCTATTCGATTTATGGGACAGCAGATTTTTTAATGGAATATAATGTCCCAGCTGATTTTGAAATGTTCTCCAAGGTTTTTACCGCAGGGGCATATTTGCCACCGCATATAAAAAGTCTGGCGATCGGAAAAGATGGTTCCGTCAATATGCATTCTGCTACAGGGATGAATGCCAGACATTGGCTTGATGCCTCCTCACGTCTGATCAGATCAGAAATATCAGATCCTTTGGACAGAGCTTGGTCGTCACTGTATGCTGATTACAGGGAGTCAAATTCAGGATTACTTTACCCCTACCAACGGTCCAATACCCTTATCATTGATGGGATTCCCAATGTATTTAACCTCCAATACAGCGATTTGGTCATAGATATTCCTCAGGAATTTCCTTTTTCCATACCTTCACATTATGAAAAAATATAATGTGTCTGGAAGATTTTGCCTGACATTAGGCCTGCTCTTCCTTGCATTCTTGTGTTATAGCCAAAAAGAACGGACGGATCTTGAAGCCGAGCGCAAGGCTTTGGAGACCCAAATCAAAAATACCACAAGCATACTTCAGAAAACTCAAAAGGATAAAACGAATACGGTTAATCAGGTAAAAGCACTAAATGCCCAGATACGGCAACGTCAGGAGTTATTACAATCCATAGAAGCAGAACTGAAATTAGTAAGCCGCGATGAAGCCACCCAGGAAAAGAATATAGCAGCGACAGCAGCTTCTATCAATCAATTAGCCTTGAGGCTTTCAAATGCGTTGCAGACGGCCTATGTCAGGAGCCAAATACAACCAGATTGGATCTATTTGCTGAGCGCTCCATCATTAGGACAGGCTTTGTCCCGATGGGTCTATATGCGGCAGTATAAAAATTATATCCAGCGCCAGGTGGATTATCTTTCCGAAAAGAGAAAGCGTTATGAAGAATTGATTGTCAAGCTTGAAAAAAGCAAGCAATCGAAAACCATTTTATTTAAAGAAGAAGAGAAAAATAAAAAGGAGATTCAACAACAACAGCATTCGCAACAATCACTTGTCAATGACTTAGGCAAGGAAGAGAAGAAGCTTAAATCACAGTTGGCATCAACACAGGATAAAAAGAAAAAGTTAGATGCTGAAATCGCCAGGCTTATTCGCGTAGAGGCAGATAAAATGAATACTTCAGGATTAGGTAGTTCTCCTGAGACCAAAGCGTTAAATGCAAAATTTTCTGCTAATAAAGGGTTGCTCCCGTGGCCGGTCAGTAAAGGATTGATTACAGATCGATTTGGAGAACATCCTCACCCGGTTTTGCGTGGGATCAAAGTGCAGAACAATGGGATTGATATTCTATCAGAAGAAAAAGCAGCTGTAAAGAGTTTATTTGCAGGCACGGTTGCTTCTGTTACAAAAATACCCGGCTATGATTATATGGTGATGATCCGTCATGGATTTTATTTTTCCGTCTATTCCAGATTGTCAAGCACCCTCGTAAAGAAGGGAGATAATGTGACCACAGGCCAGGTGTTAGGGCATCTGGGAAGTGAGGAGCCTAAACTGCACCTGGAGATATGGCAGGATAGAACAAAACTCGATCCTCAGGTTTGGATCGCCAGACAGTAACCACTGTTTTAAAGGGTAATCAAAAAAGGACTTTACCTTTTAACCCGAGCTGGAATACCGTCAATTGATTTTTCGCTTCCGTGCCTTTAGCCGAATTAAATAACTTTACCACCCAATAATCTGAAACGAATCAATGGCCACAGCAAGGAATAAGTGGAATTTAGGAGAAAAGAAAAGATCACCTGAAAGTCTGGATCAAGAAGGCGCAGTCCTGATTGGGGTCATTCAGCCGCCTCAAACCGAGGAGAAAGTTGTAGAGTATCTCGACGAACTTGAATTCCTCGCACAAACAGCCGGTGCAAAAACGATCAAACGTTTTATGCAGAAAATGGATCGTCCGGATTCCAGAACCTACATTGGTAGCGGAAAGATGAAGGAGATAGGGACTTATATCAAAGAGCACGATATCAATCTGGCCATTTTTGATGATGATCTCACCGGGAAGCAAACCAGTCACCTGGAAGAAGAATGGAAAGTTAAAATCATTGATCGGACGAGCCTCATCCTGGATATATTTGCAAGCAGAGCGCAAACAGCCCAAGCTCGAACACAGGTTGAATTAGCCCAACTACAATATCTCCTTCCAAGACTGCGAGGACTTTGGTCTCACCTCGAACGGCAACGTGGAGGAATAGGCATGCGCGGACCGGGTGAACAGGAAATTGAAACGGACCGTCGTATTGTACGCGATAAAATAACCCTGCTAAAAAAGAAGTTGCTGAAGATCGATCAGCAGAGTTCGACGCAACGCAAGAGCCGTGATGAATTAATCCGGGTATCCCTCATCGGGTATACAAATGTGGGTAAATCGACCCTGATGAATGTCATCAGCAAGAGTGAAGTATTTGTAGAAAACAAATTATTTGCCACTTTGGATACGACAGTGCGCAAAGTTGTGTTTGGTACTATGCCTTTTTTGCTCAGTGACACAGTGGGATTCATTCGTAAACTGCCCCATCATCTGGTGGAAAGTTTTAAGTCTACACTTGATGAAGTACACGAAGCAGATATTCTATTACATGTTGTTGATATTTCACATCCACAATACGAAGATCATATTGTTGCCGTCAATCAAACCATGCGTGAAATTGATGTAGCACAAAAACCTACGATCATGGTGCTCAATAAAATTGATCAGTATCGCAAGTTAAATTATGATGATTACCTGGAAGATTCCATCAAGGAGCAATTCGAAAATGAAATTCAAAGTCGACTAAAAAATGAGTACGAAGTAGATACCGTACTCGTTTCTGCAGTGACAGGAGAAAATATAGATACATTCAGAGAAAAGCTTACAAAAGCTGTAGCGGATGCTTATGCCGTAAGATATCCTTACCGGCCTAAAATGTGGTAAACTACCAAACATGAAGCCATACATTCCAGACAATGCATTGTTAAAGAAATATGCAGATTTACTATTACATTATTGCCTTGAAGTAGAAGAAGGGCAGCGACTTTTTGTTTCTACGACAACATTAGCTGAACCCCTATTACTTGAATTGCATCGCGAGGCCACAAGGGCTGGTGTCGCTATTGAGTATGATCTTTCTTTTCAGGATAAAGCCATGGTTTATTGGCAGGAAGCAAAAGGCAAAGTTTTAGATATGGAGGCTGCCTTGCATCTGTATGCGATGGAAAATTTTGATGCTTATCTGGCGATTCGGGCGCCCTTTAATCTCCATGAAGATCTTTCGGCTACGACGGAACAGAAAAAAAGAAGAGCAGCTGCCGGGGCCAAAGCCAGCCAAACATATTTTAAGCGATTGGCAGATAAAAGCCTGGTGCGTAGCCTTTGTCAGTATCCTACGCCTGCCGCTGCTGAAGCCGCAGGGATGACCATGGAAGAATATGCTGATTTTGTTTTTAAAGCATGCCGTCTGGACGAAGAGGATCCGGTGATGGCATGGCTGGAAGTCAGAAAAGAGCAACAGAAGTATGTTGATTTCCTCAATACATGTAAAGAGATAAGGTATAAAAACGAAAAAACGGATATTCGTTTTTCTGTTGAAGGGAGAACCTGGATTAACAGTGATGGAAGGGCCAATATGCCATCAGGAGAAGTTTTTTCTGCTCCTGTGGAAGACTCCGTAGAAGGCGTTGTGCATTTTGATTTTCCTTCTGTATATGGAGGGCATGATGTTCAGGGAATTACCCTCACAGTAGAAAAGGGAAAAGTGGTCAAGTGGGAAGCGGAAAGTGGCAAGGAAGTGCTCGACCAGGTCTTTGCTATTGAAGGTGCTAATTATTTTGGGGAAGTCGCGATTGGTACAAATTATCGTATCCAGCGGTCCACAAGGAATATCCTGTTCGATGAGAAAATAGGTGGTAGTATACACATGGCTGTAGGACAGTCCTACCTCCATGCAGGAGGAAAAAACCAATCCTCCGTACACTGGGATATGATCTCAAATATGAAGAATGGGGGCGAAATATTAGCAGATGGAGATCTTATCTACAAGGATGGTTATTTTCTTGATAAGTTCTGATTATCAAGCTATTACGTCTGTCATTTGAGCTTCTTTTAAGATATTTTTTGAAATTGGCAGGTGAAAAAGTACCTTGTTGCCCCTTAGTCAAAACAGAAGTATTTAAAACCAAAGTACAAATGAGTAAAGAACTCCCAGCAAAGGAGGTCAACATTGATCTTGAAATTGCTCAAAAAGCCGAACCACTCCATATTAAGGAAATCGCCCGTAAGCTGAAGGTCCATGAGGATCATCTCGAGTATTATGGGAAGTTTAAATCCAAGCTTCCGCTAAGTTTGATAGAGGAGGATAAAGTTGCAAAGAGCAACCTCATCCTTGTGACAGCGATAAGCCCTACACCGGCAGGCGAGGGTAAAACAACCGTATCAATAGGATTGTGCGATGGATTAAATGCGATTGGAAAGCAAGCCGTAGTAGCATTGCGTGAACCATCTCTTGGACCCGTATTCGGAATTAAAGGAGGTGCTGCAGGAGGAGGATATTCCCAGGTCATTCCAATGGTGGATATCAACCTTCATTTTACAGGCGACTTTTCGGCAATTGAAAAAGCCAATAATTTATTGTCTGCCTTAATTGACAATAGGCTGCAGTTTAAAAACCCAGACCTGGACATAGATTCCAGAACGATTGGTTGGAAGCGGGTGATGGATATGAATGATCGCGCTTTGCGACAGATTGTCATCGGTCTAGGAGGAAAGGCCAATGGGGTCATTAGAGAGGATGGATTTAATATCACAGCCGCCTCCGAGGTGATGGCGATTATTTGTTTGTCAAAGGATTTTGAAGACCTTAAGAAGCGGCTTGGGAATATTTTTATTGGCTATACTTTCGACAAGACGCCAGTTTTTGCAAGGGATATTAAAGCTGAAGGGTCGATGGCCATGTTGCTAAAAGATGCCATCAAGCCTAACTTAGTGCAGACCCTTGAAGGTAATCCTGCAATTGTTCATGGAGGGCCGTTTGCGAATATTGCACAAGGTACAAACTCCATTATCGCTACGAAAACAGCTATGTCATTGAGTGAGTATGTTGTCACGGAGGCAGGTTTTGGCGCTGATTTGGGCGCGGAAAAATTTCTAAACTTAAAGTGTCCTGTAGGCGGACTTAAGCCAAAAGCGATTGTACTTGTCGCCACCGTACGAGCTCTTCGTCACCATGGCGGAGCGATGAAAGAGGAGTACAATACGCCTAATATGGACTTCGTCAAAAAGGGTTTTGAAAACCTTGAGAAGCATATAGAGAACTGCAAAAAATTTGGCATTACACCTGTGGTGGCCATCAATAACTTCATTACGGATAGTGATGAAGAAGTAGCTTTTATTATTGAAAAATGTGCTCATCATGGGGTGAAAGCCATCGTTTCAAAAGGCTGGGCTGATGGAGGCAATGGAACAAAAGATTTAGCCACTGCGGTGGTGGAAGTCATCGCCTCAGGGGTAAATGATTTTCATCCACTTTATGATTGGTCACTCACTATTGAAGAAAAAATAAATGTTGTAGCCACTGAGATTTACGGGGCGACTTCTGTAGAATATTCTTCTAAGGCCAAAGCACAGCTTAGAGAGTATTCAAGACTTGGTTTTGATAAATTCCCTATTTGTGTGGCAAAGACACAGAAGTCCTTTTCTGATGATGAGACAAAAGTGGGCAGACCAACAGATTTTCACGTCACAATCCGTGAATTTGAGGTCGCAGCGGGGGCTGGATTTGTCATTCCAATTTTAGGCCAAATGATGCGGATGCCCGGACTTCCAAAAGTGCCGGCCGCGGAGGGAATGGATATCGACAATGAAGGCAATATTACCGGATTGTCGTAACCGAAAAGGCTACTTTCAAAGGTTGATTTCTATTGCCGACGTTTTTCTTGTTTAGCTGCCTTTCTCCCTGCTTCAAAGGATCAGAAATAGGACAATAAACCCAATTTTCAATTGGTTTATTCGAAATCCTGTGTGCCAAATTCAAAATCTGTTTTAGATCATCTGTTCATGTGATACAGGTCATTTTATTTGGACTTGTAAAAGCACATCTTTGTCTTGTTGAGAAAATAAATATTGGTTGATTTTATTCTAACTCAATCCAACGAAATGGTATTTGCCGGATTCGGCAAATAAATAAAAGTGGTGTGATTTCAATTGCCGGGGCTCGGGGACGAACCCCGGTTTTATGTTAACCAAGTAGCTAATTTTAAAAACATGATTGATACCAGTAGACCTGTTTCAGAAATAATGACCTATCGCCCTATAGTCGTTAGACCGGATGATCCGATAGAGGCTATTCATAATTTGTTTGAACGCAATGGATTTCATCATATTCCGGTATTAGAGAAAGCAAAATTAGTTGGTATTATCTCTAAAACAGATTATTTGAAGATCAGGCACATGCTCGCCACGACCTGGTCTGGTGAGACCATATGTCAGGATATGTATAAAGAAATGCAGGCACATGATATAATGACTGCCAATCCACTGACGATTGAGTCTGGAGATACGATCGGATTAGCAGCAGATATTTTCAAAGCTAATGCACTTCATGCACTTCCCGTGGTGGATGATGGAGAATTAGTCGGAATTGTCACCACCCATGATTTATTGACGTATGCATTTTAACGATTTGATTGATTTACGTTAGATTTGATTGTCAGACCATCATTAAAAAACTTTCGATATGGATAAATGGATCCCGGTTAAAAACATCATGACGACAGAGCTTATCACGGCTGATCCTGATGAGCAGCTCAGTTCAGTCAAGCATAAGTTGTTTGATAATCACATTCAGCATATCCCCGTGGTGGAAGGCAAAAAGATATTGGGCATCATTAGTAAAGGCGATTTACATCGAATGGAACATCATTTTACTTTATTTAAATCAGAGAAAGCACTGCAAAGTAATATCCAGCTCTTTTCTACTATGCTGGCCTCCGAGATAATGACTAAGGCGCTTGTCAAAATGAAGGAAACCGAGCCGGTACATCTGGCGGTAGATCTTTTTCGTGAGAATTTGTTTCACGCGCTTCCCATTGTGAATGATAAAGATCACTTGGTGGGCATTATTACACCGTTAGATTTATTGCGTTATGCCTTTGATGAACATTTACCCCTGAATGAATCGTAATGTAATCTTTTTTAACCCTGGTAATGCGAGTGAAAGGCTGAGCTAAGCGAAGTATGTCGTAATGTTTTATTTCTCAATACCTGAGATCGGATAGTTTCTGTATAGCCTTGATGATAATATCTGACCCTTGAATAGTGACTAGCCCTTCTTCTTTAAATTCAGATAAGCATCGGATAATAGTTTCTTTGGCAGTGCCGGCCATCCCCGCTAAATCTTCTCTCGAAACAGGTATCACCGCCTGCTCATCTTCTTGATAAAAAGCATATAAATCAGTAAGTGTTGCTGCCAATTTCATGCGGACTGACCCAAATGCCTGAAGTAATAATTTTTCATCGGCCTGCACTTGATTAGTAGCCATCTGTTGGAGAAAAAAGTGAGCGATAGAAGGATTTTGCAATACGTGCTGAATGAATTCTTCCGCATGAATAGGTACGATGAGGAGATCTTCAAATGCTTTAATCGTTTCCTGGTATCGTTGGCCTGTAAACGCTGAATCAACACCCATAATCATGGGATGCTGATAGAGGCGTGTGACGACTTCTTTTCCATAGTTGTCTACTTTGGTCGCAATCGCTTTGCCTGATTTAATTAGAAAAACGTTGCGGATATTCTGCCCCTCGGAAAACACCATGTCTTTTTTACGTATCAATCGAGCTTCTTCACTGAGCAATTGTTCCGGTAATGTGGCAATCACCTGTGGCCATGTAGGAGTTGTTTTAATTGATTTTAATTGGTTTTCTGTTTGTTCAAAATGGATCCGTTTTTTTAGCCGCATTTCGATGGTGTCAAGTAACTCGACATCATCGAATGGTTTTGTGATGTAGTCATCAGCTCCAAGGGTCATCCCCCGTCTCACATCCGTCAACTCTGTTTTGGCGGAAAGGAAGATAAAAGGGATGGTGGCCGTATGTTCATTTTTAGAAAGTATTCGGAGTACGGCAAAACCATCTAATTCCGGCATCATGATATCACAAAGGATCAGGTCTGGGAGGTTAGCAATAGCAGCTTCAACACCTACTTTGCCATTTTCAGCGAGAAGCGTTTCATATCCGGAAAGGGTTAATATCTCCCCCAGATTTTCACGTACATCATGATTATCCTCAATGATCAGGACTTTATTCTTCATAATTTATTGGTAATTGGATTGTAAAAGTTGTGCCAGTCCCTTGTTTGCTATTAAACTCAAGGTGGCCTTTTAAAGCGTGAAGATAGGACATGACAATATTTAGGCCGAGGCCAGTGCCCGGAACATTAATGGCATTGGTCGCTCTAAAAAATCTGGAGCCAATATGTTTTTGATCTGCTTCTGGAATCCCTATCCCTTCATCAGTAATTTTTATCGCAATGCTATCTTTCGAGGGTACTTCGACGGTGCATGTAATTTTTTTGTTCTCATCAGAGTACTTAATTGCATTCGAGATAAGGTTGTATAATATATTTCTAATGACATTTTTGTCAGAATTCATTTTGAGATCAGTAATGTCATGGATACAAACTAATTCCTGATTAGATTTTAGTAGATCTTCAGCTTCGGCTTGTAAATTGATAAGTAAATCCTTTAAGGAGAATGAAGAAATGACCGGGGCAAAATGTCCTTCATCTATCCGCGTAAGTGATAAAAAGTCTATGAGGATGCCATTTAAATGATTGACACTGGATTTTATTCGCTCAACATGCCTCCTCCTGTCTGCTTCCTGTTCAGTTTGGCCATATTTTGAAATCAAGGAAGCAGAAGATAGAATGCTGCTGAGTGGCGTTTTAAATTCATGGGAAGCCATCGAGACAAACCTGGATTTTAGTGAATTCAGTTCAATTTCCTTCTCAAGTGATTTTTTGAGTTCGTCCCGGGTAGCAAGCAACGCAGTTTCATACGATTTATGTTTTACAATAGATTGGTTGAGTTGCTGATTCGTCTCCAATAGCAAATTAACAGTATCCTGCAATTCAATCGTACGGTCAATGACGATTTGCTCCAGTTCGCGATTTAGGTTTATTATTTTATCCTGAACGGCCTTCATTTCCGTAAGGTCCTGCACGATACCGGTAAAGTATTGAATGTCGTCAATGACTATTTCACTAACCGCAAGTCTTAAAGGAAATATTGATCCATCCTTCCTTTGCCCCTGAACCTCCCGTCCAATACCGATAATTTTCTTTACACCGGTAGTTCTGTAATTATGGATATACTGATCGTGGCGGTCTTTGTCCGGGGAGGGCATGAGCATTTTGATATTATTCCCCAGCATTTCCTCCATGTTATATGCAAAAAGTGTGGTGCAGGCCGTATTCGCCATCAATATTTTCCCTTGATGATCGATTAGGAGGATCCCATCAATCGCCGTTTCGACGATGGATTGCAGAACATCCACATGAGGCTCGTTCTTTGGAAAATCTGGTATTGACATTGGACTAAGATATCACAAGAATTGGCTTTGACCAGCGTTGATAAGTATCAATTTGATGAGTGATCCGCATCATATCCCCGGCAGAAGGAGAAAAATACCTTTGTTAAGGGTGTGAAGCTAGGGATGGATGTGGCTCTGCATGTGGTTAGTTTATGAAGACCTTGAAATATTCCATTTGAATTACACATAATTTCAAATGAGGTCAAGTAAACCCAAACTTAAATTATTCATCATAAAAACTATAAACTTTCCTTTGATATGAATTTTACTGCTCCTGTCTCTGAACTGATGACCCGTAAGTTAGTGACTATTCTTCCTACCGATACGTTGGATGTTGCCAAAGAAATATTTGACAAGCAACCCATTCACCACCTGCCAGTTGTTAGATACAAGAAGCTGGTTGGTTTCATTAGCAAAACAGATATTCTCCATTTTATTAAGGGTGTGACTTCTTCAATAAAAGAAGAGGAAGCGGAGGAAGCAAGATTAAAGACGTATACGGTTCAGGATATTATGAAGACAGGTATTGCCACCCTGGAGCCCACGGATCGAATCAATGTGGCTTTACAATTATTTCTGGAAAACCGTTTTCACGCACTGCCGATTGTTGAAAACGATGAACTGGTCGGTATGCTCACGACCTTCGATATTATCAAATTATTGGTGGAAGAAGACAACGCCCGAATAAAAGGAGCATAATACTATTCTACTATCCACAATCACTTCGTGCTATGAATATTGAGCTGTATAGTGTCAAAGGGTTTACAGGAAGCGCCTTGAAGCAGAAGCTGGAAAGGGAACTTATTGCCAAGCAACTGGCCTATACAGTAATGGAAATAAATGATGTGGATCAATTTATTAAAGCTGAATTGGCATCCGTACCTGCTTTTAAAATTGAGGATAAGATCATTCCTCATTTGGGGAAAGATACAGTAGACCAAACAATAGAGAAAGTCATGGAATACATGCTTTCAGAATACGCTTCCTCTATACTCGTCCCAGTTGATTTTTCAGAAGAAAGTATGCACGCGGTGGCCTATGCTCAGATGGTTGCTGAGAAACTAAGTTTAGGCCTGACACTGGTCCATATTCACACATCGATTTATGATCCGGTTTCCGGGGGAGCATTAGATGCTCAGTTTCTCCATGGTAGCAACAATCGGTTGATTGAATTGGTAGATATCTTTAATACCGAAAATAAAGAGAAGGGTATTGATGTCTATGTTTCTGCTCATATGGAAGTTGGCGAACCATCTGCGAGTTTAATTGACCTCTTGGATCAAGGTGCATATGACCTTATGGTGATTGGTACCAAGGCCATTGACAATACTATTCGTCGGTTATTTGGGACTGTCTCATCCGCTGTAAGTCGGAATTCAAAGAAACCTGTAATAGTTGTGCCTTCCTCGAGTAAATTAAAATTTCCGGAGAAGATCGTAGTAGGTTTTTCTGAAGCGTTATTACTGAATAAATCGCTGGATAATATTTTAGCATTTGGTATTAAAAGCAACGTTTTTTTTGATTTTGTCCATGTGACGGATGACAATGAGGCTTTCGATGCACTAAAGGGAAAGCTTTATGAAGAGCTCGTAGTCAACCGGACCTTATTATGTGGTTTTAATATTCGCCCTGTTTTTGATGATGGCCTCAGCATTGACGAGACCTTATTCAACTGTGCAGTTGAGGCAGGTGCTCAAATGATCGCGTTTGTGACCCACCATCGCAGTTTTCCTGAAAACCTGCTACACACCAGTGTCACGAGAAAAGCGTTGACACATCCCGAGATTCCAGTGATGATTTTTCATCAGGGCAAGTAATCAGTAAGCTTCCTGCTCTTTTCGATGATTGTAATTCAATAATATCACATGATGATTGATTCTCTTCGGCGATGCCATTTTACAATCTCAAACCAAAATACCGAAAGTGCGGCTATGCCCATGCAAATGCTCAGGTCGAACAGTCCTAAAGACTGAAGGTGGAAAAAGTTTGTTACTGGTTTTAGAAAGAGCATCATGGCAAGAATGCTTAGCGTAATAATGATAATGCCAGGGAGTAACTTGTTTTTATTCTTTAAGGTAGTCAATGCAGAAAAGTAAAAGGAGCGATTAACTAAGGTTAGAAATACATTGGCGAAAATCAATGAGCTAAACACCATTGTCCTTGTAAATTCTTCAGTGCCACCCTGCCACACCGAAAATTGGTAGACAAACAATATACCGGCAGTAATACAAAGGCCTTGGACTATACTCATGCTTAACTCCTTCCAATTGAGAAAAGTATCCGTTAATAACCTTGGTGGCCGTTGCATCGTATTTTCTTCCATTGGCTCATTTTCAAACACTATAGAACAGGTGGGTCCCATGATCAGCTCCAAAAAGATGACATGGACAGGTGTAAATATATCGGGGTAAATCCATCCAAGAAAAAGAGGAAGAGACACCGCCAGAATAATTGGGATGTGTATAGATATGATATATTGTATTGCTTTTTTAAGGTTGTCATAAATACGTCGACCTGTGGCAATCGCCGTGATCATTTTCGATAGATCGTCATTTACCAAAATGAGATCCGCGGAACTTTTAGCCATTTCCGTTCCTTTGTGCCCCATAGCAATACCAATATGCGCTGCTTTTAAGGCAGGGGCGTCATTCACGCCATCGCCGATCATGGCGACGATCTCTCCATGCTGCTTTAAGCTATTGACCATTGCGAGCTTAGCCTCTGGAAACATTCGCGTGAAGATGTTTTTCTGTTGAACAGTAGCGCCAAATGCAGTAGCCTCAAGCCCCATCAGAACTTCCCCATCGATCGCCTCCTCTTCATTGCCTATACCGGCTTTTTTTGCAATGGCACGCGTTGTTGTAGCGTTGTCCCCAGTGATAATTTTTACAGCTATTCCTGCATCGTAGAATTGACGAAAAACCTGAGCTATATTTTTCTTTGGCGGGTCAAGGAAAATAACCAGCCCAATAAATCTAAATTTGAAATCTTGTTGGCGAATCGGAAAAGAATTGCCTTGATCAGCGGCATCTGCCACGCCAAGCATTCTATACCCTTGATCCGCCAGCGCCTCAATTTGTTGCCCAACTTCTGCTTTTGCAGCATCAGATAATCCGCAGACTGCCAAAATAGCTTCAGGAGCGCCTTTGGCAGCGATTATTCTTTGACCTGCTTCATTCTCAAACACATGTGTCATCATTGGGGGCTTTCCATCGAGCGGGTACTCATGGATCATTTTATATGCTGACCGTTTATCAACAACCGTATTGGATTCGTAAATATGATGAAGTGTTTTTTCCATCGGATCAAAAGGGGAGGGCTCACTGGCCCACATGGCCGTTTCGATAACAGACATCGCCTCCTGATCGTAAGCATCATTATTGGCATATAGTTTACGCAGATGAAATGCATACACACCATTCAAACTCATTTTATTTTCGGTGATCGTTCCTGTTTTATCAGAACAAATGGTTGTGGCACTACCAAGTGTCTCAACAGTTTTTGATTTTTTTACAATGATGCCTTCTTTCATCAATCGCCTTGATCCCAGCGCCATAAAGGTGGTGAAGGCAACAGGTATTTCTTCTGGTAAGATGGACATAGCCAGCGTGAGACCTTTTAGTAAACTGGTAAGAATGTCTCTTGAAACCATATATTGAACCGCAAGGACAATAAGGAAAATGGCTACGCCAATAAACGCCATGGCTTTGACAAATGAATTGATCTGCAATTGCAATGGGGTGGGTTGTTCTTCTATAGTTAATAGGGAGGTTCCGAGTTGCCCGATTTTAGTGGATGCCCCTGTTTGTTCAACACAAAACACAGCAAGTCCTGATGAAGCGAGTGTCCCACTAAAAACCCTTGAGTCTTCTGACGATGTAGATTTGAATACGGATTGAGCCTCTCCGGTCAGGGTGGATTCGTTGACAGCGAAATCATGGCTGTGCACAATACGCCCATCCGCATTGATAAACCTGCCTTCCTCTACAATGACGAGATCACCAGGGACAATTTCTGTGGTGAGAATTTCTTGCGGTACGCCCTCGCGAATGACCTTGCTCAATGGCGTATTCAGTTTTTCGAGCGCACTGAGTGCTTTGCGGCTCCGATTGTCCTGGTAAAAAGAGATACCCGAAACGATGACAATGGCGGCCAACATAAAATAGGCTTCGCCATACTGGCCCAAAGCAATATAAATAAATGCTATTGAAATCAAAAACAGAAGCATCGGTTCGCTGAGGATATCTAAAAGCATTTTCCACCAGGCGAAATGTACTTGCTGATGTTGCTTGTTTTGCCCGAATTTGTCCTGAGCCTTTATAACCTCTTCAGCAGTTAATCCTGTCAAATGGGTTGGGAGATTAAGTTGCTGGTTGTTGTCCATAAAGATTGTTGGAATGTTAGGTAAAGCCTCGCTGTGCTCTGCTGATTATTTAAAACTTAGAATCTATTCCTTAAAAAAAGTAAAGGATATGGTCGCTAAATATTGTCTGGTTTTATCAATGTAGGAATAAGTTTAAAGTTAAGATTGTCTCACGAGTTGAATCTCGCAACTAATTCGTACTTGATCTCCCACTAACACCCCACCATCTTCAAGCGCCGTATTCCACTTTAGATTCCAGTCTGATCGGTTGATTTTTCCATTGATTTTTATGCCGGCTTTTTGGTTTCCCCACGGATCTTTCATCACACCACCAAACTCAATACTCAACTTTATTTGTTGTTTGATTCCTTTAATAGTAAGATCACCCCACATTTCATAGCTACCATCATTATCTACTTTTTTATAGGCATCATCAGAAGTAAAATGAATCTGGTCGTGATTATCAATGTCAAAAAAGTCAGCACTTTTTAAATGCGTATCTCTGGTGACATCGCCACTATGGATGGAGGCGGGATTTAGCCAAAAGGCTACATCCGCTGTCATGAAATCTTCTCCCATGGTATAGATACTGGCATCGTAATCAGTAAATATGCCCTTGACATTAGTGATCATCATATGCCTGACTTTGAAACCTATCTCAGAGTGTACAGGATCTATCGACCACTTGACTTTAGGTTTATCATTTGTGTCTTTCATATTTCTTTTGTTCTGTTTATCGAGATTTTTTAGTGGTTTGTCACAAGCGTAGTTTTTTATTTTGCCATGGCTTGGGATAGACCTGATTTAGTGATTACCTGTCGTGAACAGCATGTGGCTAAGGCAGTCTTAATATTCTCTTAACTCATGTTAATGTCTAATTAAATCAAGGGTTTAATAAATTGTAACATCGAAATTTACGACATATTTGCAATAGCGATTTTGTAACCGGTAAGTGTAATAGCAAATGAATGTATAAAACCCTTGCTAATGTTAAATCAATTTTGAATCTAAATCACATTACGAAATGAAAAGTCAATTTGAACTTTACTTTTATTTGGATGCTTGTATAGTGGATCTACTTATGGCCAGGAAATCCGCGTCACTGGCGGTCTGATGATCCTTGGATACGTGAATGACCCATTCACAGGGATTGGCCTTGGTGTCGAAACTTCGCTCGGGACTCACTTTGCTTTCAATATGGATGTCAATTGGGGTAAGCAGAACGGAGGCGAGACAATTGAATTCAGACCAGCGGTGCATTATTATATGGGCAAAGCGCAAAAGGGATTATTTATAGGTCCTGCATTAAAGTACATTGATGTCAAAGAGCCTGATGAAACAAATGGGACTTACACGGATAATTTGTATGCCCTTGCCTTTAATGTAGGTGTTAAGTCCTTCTTGAGTGAGCAATGGACACTCAGCTTTCTGGCCAGCCCTCATCTCACTGTAGGAGGAGGTGGAGAATCTAATGTAGCAGGGATCAGTGCACAGCTATCCGTTGGTTATAAGTTGGTCGAATGAGTGAGTAACGGTGATACAATCAGTAGTGATTTCTAATTTATAAACACAAAGGGGAGCAGTAATGCACCCCTTTGTTCTTAAACCCCTACCAATTCATTATATATCCTCTTCTAAAAGATACCTGAAGTTCCATGATCAATTCCCGTGCCGAGTTTTTCCTTCGCGCAATATGATTCAATAATTCCTTAATCCGGGCAAATAAATTTAATTTAGGGCATGAAACCATTTTATACTAAATCCAGCCTCATCATAGCAGGCCTCCTCTCTGTTTTTACATTTTCAACCATTCAATCCCAAAATATCGATTCCCTGCTAGCTATTCAGGAGGTCGATACCATGCTTTACAGCGGTTCTAAAGACAACCGCATCAACTGGGTGATCCAGAATCGCGGAAATAGCTTTGACGACAAAAACGATTTTACAAACTTGTATCAGAATGACTTGCTCAAGGCATTTGAGTTAGGACATTTGGCAGAACAACCACCTTATGCCCAGTACAGAAACTTTTTTAATCTCTTCACCTATTGGTGGCCCGATGCCCCAGATGATGGGAATGGATGGAACTTTGGCATCATAAAATCCATGCGAGATAAAATATTTCTTCCATGGGCGACAGAAGACTATGGTTGGGCCACATGGTTTTCATCCACCAAACACGGTGGTGGCGGGGGCGCAGGATTAGTGCGCGAGCAAAGAGTCGGTGATGGCAAAATGTATGGCATGGGCTGGGAGACTTTTTTACACGAGTTTGGACACACCATGCCCGGTTTGTTGGATGAATATTCCGCTAGTGGAAGCTGGTCAAATGGCCAATGTTGGGAAACAGGTAACTCCACAGGTGAGCTAGAAATTAACAATATCCCATGGCGATTATGGATAGAAGAAGGAACACCTATCCCCACACCCTATACAGAAGAATATGTAGATAGATTTGGTGCCTTTGAAGGCGCAATGACCAACTACTTTGGTTGCCATCGCCCTACAGCAAGAGGATGCATCATGGGTGCCGGAGGCTTTGGCGAAGATTATGGGCAGGTGCTTTGCGATGTCTGCAGACAACGAATTATTTGCTTCCTATATCAGTACGTTGATGTGATCGAAAATCCACAACCTGAACCAGGTCCGATGGAAGTGACGGGAGAAGAAACAGTAACGTTTTCAGTTGCTGTAATCAAACCAGCGCCGAATACACAGAAAACAAGATGGATTTTAAATGGAAAAGTCATTGCTACTGACGTAGAATCCGTTGATGTTACATTTGGTATTTGTGACACTTATGAGCTGATTTTTGAAGTTCATGATACAAACACCATGGTTCGATATGATGCCAAATTTGAGGATATATATCCAAAGCCATTACAGCGAAAATCATGGACAATCAATCAAACCGATGTAGAAGATTACGCCTTAGAAAGCACTGTGGAAGTTTTAAATGCAGATTGTACAGGTAGCGCCTCCGGGCAAATCGAATTTCAGATATCCGGTGGACAACCACCTTATCAGGTATTTGATAATACATCTCCCATAGCAAACCCGGTTTCAGAATTGGCAAGTGGCATGTACAATTTTGATATCGT
>JBBKWA010000171.1:0-24531 GCA_037968695.1 Saprospiraceae bacterium | reverse complement strand
GTATTAAAGGAGTAGGCAAAGTGTTAGCGCTAGCCACCCTAGTTAAAACGGGAAATTTTAATCGATTTCCGAATTCAAGAAAATTTGCCTGCTATTGTGGAACGGCTCCGTTTGAGCACTCCTCTGGATCAAGTATCAAGGGGCGTACACGAGTTAGCCATTTAGCTGATAAGGAAATGAAATGCTTGCTCGAGCTATCGGCTCGATCCGCAATTCAATTTAATCCGGAAATGAAGGCTTATTACCAAAAAAGGCTGGCAGAAGGAAAAAGTAAGTCCAGCACATTGAATATCATCAGGAATAAAATAATTCATAGAATGTTTGCCATCATCAAACGTCAAGAGCCCTATGTCCAGGAATACAAAATAGCTGTGTGAAGAAAAATTTGGAGATTTGGAAGTCTTAGAATACGCAAAGACGCAAAGAAAATTAAATAATTTTCCTTAAACCTTAAACCTTCCGCCCTTCATTGCTCGACGAAGCCTTAACTAAGGCGAGTGCCTCTTTCTCTCTTCCGCCTTCCCGCTTTACCGCGGGACTGTCATATTTGAAATGTTTTCTGTAAATTTTAAATTAGAGTCACTAAAGAATGATCAATTAAGAGACAATCCTATTTGAAAAGGAAAAATTTGAGAATTTAATCCATTGATTCTCAAAGCTTAAAAAATACCAGTACTAAATATTTAGGGCACGACCTACTTCAATTCCTATACTTCCTCTGCCAATACTTTCCAAATCGTATTACTGTTTCTTGTTCCGCCTTGTTCAGCGAAATAACCGAAATGATGAACTGATAAAGGATCCAACACCTTATTGTCTTTATGGCCATCTTCCCATAAGATCTTGCATTGCAGACTCTTTACAGGAGCAAACAGGTCATTTGGTTCATCCTCGTTCATGTATTTAGCCAGTTGCTTCTTGGCTTTATCAATAAATCCGTCATAACCACTCCCTTCGTAATCCACGCCCTCTGCGTCGCCGGATATAACGGTATACCGCACCGCTGCATCACAGCCACTATTGAGCTTATTGATAAAATCTGAATTGGGATCAATTTGAGCAATAGAACCTCCAAGATCAGAAGCTGTTTTAAAGAACTTGACTAAAATACCTGAGAAAGGAACGATGGAAGGAATAAAGTTGACCGACATATCTAAAACGGTTTTAGCCCACTTTAGATACGAATCAGCTCTGCCAAACATCGATCCGTTATTTGGCGTACCCACAAGGATGCAATGATCAATAAATGACTTTCCACCACACTTTTCGATCATCCATCGCGCGATCAATCCACCGACAGAATAGCCAATAACGGTGACTTTCTTGTCATCACTTCCAAACCCATAATCAGCAAGCGTCGTCGCTAAAGTAGTAGCTGTTTCATCCAATGGTGTATTCAAACTTTCATAATCATACACCAAAATCAAATCGTACCCTTCAATATTCTTTGCCGGGATATTATCCCGTATAGATTTGTACATATTCAAGCCATCTCCCGCCAATCCGTGTAATACCAGTAAGGTTTTCTTTGCTTTTCCAATTTTTAAACCAAGATTTTCTTTTTGCAATTCCAGTGTTCCATCCGGCTTTGTATCAACCCATCGAAGTTCATTGACTGGTTTTGCCAGTGCCACTTTAAAGAAGGTCATTTTAAGTGACTTGAAGATGCCTCGCTCCCCTACTGCATTAGGGTCCGTTTGGACCATGTCCGGAATCTCATTGATCGTCACATGCGTACCGTTATCATCTGACGTAGCGTCTCCGATCACGTGATAATGCACCCCATCAAAAGCGATTGGTAACAACAACTCACCTTCATCGGTCTTTTGCTTCAATGTAATTTCCAAGGGTTGTTTCTCTAATGCATCCTCGCTATCCAGATGAATATCATTGATCTCGATGATATTTTGAGTCTGGCTTCCTCTACTTGGACTGAAGTCCATGATGGAGATGTGCTCACCTTGTTGAAGGCGCGCGAACGCATTGATTGGTCCTGCACTTCTCGCATTCGTTTCTGCGTGCCCTATACTAACGGATCCACGCATTGAGGGATGTGCTTTGATTTTTAAATTTCCATCCGCCAGGGAGAGTTCACCTCCGGCTGATATTTCACTATCCTGTCGAACCAAGGTCACTGCAAAATTGAAATCCGCCCAATCACCAAAGACCTTATCCGGCTTAGGTGTCTTCAGAATAGTTCGCGTTTGCTCAAGTCCCGATTGCAGAAACTGTTGAAAATCCAATGCCTCGGTAGTCACCAGCAACTTAAAGTGACAGGTGTCTTCGGAATTGCCGGGTGCGGGGCCCCAGCCTAATTTACTTTTCCATAAATTGATTCGGACATTGGACAAATCGGTATGCTCATAATCCCGATATACGTTTTCCCCCTCAGGGCATTCGATTGAATAATCATACCCAACGAAAAAAGAATAGATATATAGGTTTTGCTTTACATTTTGAACATTCAATACTGGTATAAAGGAGATAACAGCATCTTCCAGATCCTTACTTGAAGCATAAATTCTAATATCCTCTTCGGTATGCGTTTTTTTGAGGTCACCCTGGCGATCATATTCTTCCAGTTCATAGCGAACCATGCCTCTAACTTGCTGGGAACGACTTTTATTTGCCAACTCAATAAACCGACGCCATACAACAATTTTGTCCAGGGCATCCCGAACAGTTTTCATGTCATCCGTGCTAGTTCCGTTCGTATTAAAGGCTTTCTGGCCTCTGTCCAAATCCATGATCGTTATTCCTGAGGATTCGATCTTTACATCCAGTGATGGCTTATCGTCAGGTTCTGCCCAGGCGACATGTTTAGGTTTGAGGTCTTTATTATTTTGAAAAGAACTAACTAATTGCGCATCACCGGTCAACTTAGCAATATGAGGCGGATTAGGTAAATGCTTTAATGCAGCTAAATATTGCTTAGGCTTATCGTCATCATGATCGATCAGGTTTTTAAAAAAATTGACGACCCCACCCTCATTTTCGATATCCATATCGATAGGGCTTAACTGTGCACCGACGGACTTGATGGTCGCTAAACCAACCTTTTTCTTTTCCGGAGGAAGTGTATATACGTCAAACTCGATTGGCTTGGCAGGATCAGTAGGTAAACCGTGAATGGCACCACATTTTACTGCCCACTTGCCTTCATTACACTCAACTTCGTACAAATCCTTATCGCCGGTAGGTGTTCCTTCCAAAAATCGGACATAGGGATCAAAGTTTTGTACGGTATCAAACTGCGGTGTCTGGTTATCCCGAACATTTCTAACAGCAGACCGTGCACGAAGAAACAAATCATTGTAACTAACGTTGCCTTTTGCTGCTCGTAAAGCCTTGACTAATCCTGTTGTAAACGCTCCACCTTCCGGCATATCACCTGCGGTTTGAACACTTTTGCAGGCCGATAGCACAACATGTTTAGAAGAGGGTACCTCAAGGCTTTGCAGGTTTGAATAATACCCATCTGCATAAGATGCCAGCGTTCGCTCAGCGCCGCTGGAGGGAGCTGATCTGGAGGTCCAACTTAGATCCTGCCCTACCGATCTCGTACCTGACCCACTGTGGCAACAATCCAGTGAAACCATGATGTGAGGTGGTTGTGGTTTGTTTTTTGTAGCGACCTCATTTAATAGTACTGCGAGTTCTTTATCAGCAAGGTTTGGTGATTTACCAACGCCGCTATCGCTGCATATTAATGTCTGATCTTTTCCGGTTGGCTCTATAGTGAGAAATTCCTTTGCCGTTTTCTCCTCAGAACCATGACCACTAAAATGAAACCAAACGATATCAGATGGTCCGGCCTGCCCAAGATGCTCCCGAAATCCCTTCTTTATATTATCATACGTGGCATTCTCGTTTTCCAATCGTTTGACCTTTAAATCAAACTCCTTGGCATAATACTCATTAAGGAAATTTTCAATCTGGTTAATGTCTTTTACGCACCCTTTCAATACCGCGTTTGGAGGAGAATATTTATCAATTCCAACCAGGAGAACATATAGATTCTTCATGTATGTGACTTTAAATGAGGTTTAAAAGTATATTCGGGCTGTAAAAAGAACGAGAATAAATAGCGTCTTAATTGCCGGATGCTTTCTTTTTTCAAGACTCTAAAATATGATATTTTAATCAAGTACTGAATTCTCAGCATAAGGCACAAAACCAAATATTACAGCGCAAAGCAGCAGAATCGAATCTCCGGATTATTGATTTCTTTCATTTAGGGGAGCGAACGAATAATGGATCAGCCCTTTTTAGACTATAAAATTGTAATATTGTGTATTGCATTTTCGATTTATCACTATTTCTTTATATAGCCTTCTTCACCCATGGATGTTATTTTTCTGGCCTTTGCCAATGACCGTTCAAACCCATTACCCACCCTACAGGAGGAGGATAACAACCTTAGTCGGATATTGTCCCCAAGGCAACTCAAACAGCATTATATCCTTGTTCAAAAATCTTATGCTACAATATCTATTGTTGCGGATACGATTTCGCAATCCAAGGATCAGTTAAGTGTGTTTTTATACAGTGGGCATGCTGAAAGGGATAGTTTGTTACTGGAAGGACAAGCTGCTAATGCTGAAGGCATAGCCTATCTTCTTGGGCAATGCCCCAAATTACAGCTGGTGTTCCTCAATGGCTGTTCTACGAAAGGCCAGGTCTACAACCTACTCCAAAATGGCGTTCCGGTGGTGATCGCTACCAGTGCCCCTATCAATGATAAAAAAGCGGCTGAGTTTTCAACCCGATTTTTCCAGGCATTAAATGATCAATGCTCCATTAAAGAAGCTTTTGAATTGGCCAAAGGTGAAATAATGACCCGGTATCCGGATATAAAACCTGAAATACACAGCATCTTAAAGCAACCCGGTGCCGATGCGGCGGAATCCTTATGGGGTCTCTACACCTTACCTGAAAAGGAGATTAGCCTGGCTTGGAAGCTACCTGCAAATACCACTACAGTAGCCACAGAAAACTTTGTTCCTAACGAGTTATTGATTGATACCTTGATGGAATCTCTGGCGCCCTATCTGGAGGAGATAAAGAAAATGTTGGATGATGAAAGTTTGGGAGCCGAAAAAAGTATCCTTGACAAGCGGGAGGCCATACTTCGTGCGCTGCCCCACCCCATCAGCGAACAATTCAGGAAGCTATTAGTCGATGGTGATTCCGGGGAAGGTGGTCAGGTTTTTTATAACCAATTGGGCACAGCAAGACTTACGCAAATCAATATCATCTATAATACGATCATTGAATTATTGGGTTTTACCATTCTTGCCGATTTATGGGAAGCAGAGTCGAATAGTGAAAAATTCTCTGTTTCAGACGCGCATATGGAAAAATTGAAGGAATTCTTCATTTCTGCTGTTGCAGGAACCAGCACCCAACGATTTTTGGATATGGGTGTAACCGCCAAGGAAATCATGGATAGCCAAGGGCTGAAATATTTTGTAGAGGAAATAGGCGAACTAACGGAACTATATAAATCAAAAGGACCTTTCTATGACGCTGTCAGTTATCTGGAGTTCATTCACGATAAATTGCAAGAGAATAGTGTGTCCGATGAGGAAGCGAAAGAGTTATGTATTCACTGCGAAATGAAACTTGCTGAAGTTTTTAGCCACATGGGTTTTATTTCAAACTACGTCATGGCTTCTGTTAAGGATATCGACGTCTTAAAATACAAACGATTTTTTAAGACCCGATACAAACATAATGTGGTCAAGCTAGAGCAGCGATTTGTAGGCCTTGCGGTCAATACAGAAATTGGCGATGAGGCATTAGATAGTAATTCTGTATTGATTATCAAGAAAAGCGATCCGAAAGAGTCCCTCAATTTAAGTCCTTTTATCATTGATGAAAATGCATTTGACAATAAGGCGAGTATTGCAAAACTCTTTTACTTTGACCGCTTTGACAAACCATCTGAATCTTATGTCTATAAACATGTTTATAAGCCTCAGGATATGCCCTTACTAATTCAGAAACAAAAGCATTTCAGAATTTTACGCGATCAGTTTGATGCCTTTTCTAAAAGCATCTTTAATCAAGACTTCAAAGACTTATGAAAAGCCCTTTTAAATTTCTGGATGCCTTTACCCTCTCGGACAAGGATGCCTTTTTTGGCCGTGACCAGGAGATCGAAATTTCTTACAATACAGTCTACAAGACGCCTCTGGTACTAATCTACGGCTCTTCCGGTACAGGGAAAACCTCTTTGATTCAATGTGGGTTGGGCAATCGTTTTGATGGCCCCGATTGGTATCCCATATTTATTCGGCGAAATGACAATCTCAACGAATCATTGGCTGAAGTGATGCGCAATGCCCTGGGCGATCAGGCGAAAGGTGATCTTACAAAGGATGTTTCCCTCCTGCTTCGCAAATCATTGCGACCCGTATACCTTCTCTTCGATCAATTTGAGGAATTGTTTATTCGCGGGTCAGAAGAAGAACAAATTAAGTTCATGACAGACTTGCGCGCACTGCTGGATGCAGGCCTTCCCTGCAAGGTGGCACTGATCATGAGAGAAGAATTTATCGCCCAGTTATATACCTATGAAGAATTAATCCCCGAACTTTTTGATCACCGCTTTCGTGTGGAAGCGATGGGCCCTAGCAAAGTGAAAAAAGTCATTAGTTCTTCCTTCGAAAAATTCAATATCCTTCTAGCCGAACCAAAAGAGGAATTGCTTGATTTGATGGTCGCCAATATCAATGATCCGAAAGATGGTATCACCTTGCCTTATTTGCAAGTATATCTGGATATGTTGTATCGAGATGTACACCAGAAAAAATTCCGTACAAAGGAATCTGAAGGTTATCCTCAGCTTGACATCACGCGGCAAGATATTGACAGTTTGGGGCGGATCGATAATGTCCTTGAACGCTTTCTCGAAGATCAAACAATAGCACTTCAAAAAGAACTTGATGGGAAGTATACATCAGTGAATCCAAAATTTATTCAGACTGTATTGAATGTCTTTGTGACAGACGAGGGCACTAAAAACCCGGTGAGCTATAGGATGGAAGGTGAAAATGTTGTCCTTTCAGAAGAAGCCTCCATGTTCTTGACCAATATTCCTGCAGAGATGCTTACGGATATATTGACAACCCTGAATTCGGACAGGATCTTGCGCAAGGGCGACAAAAATATAGAACTGGCGCATGATAGCCTTGCATTAGTAATTCATAAGCGCAAATCCGAATCTGATCGATTGCTGCAAAGTATACGAAAACGTCTTCTGAATGCTTATGATGAATATAAAAAGACAGGCGCTTTCCTGAACGAGAAGCAGCTATCCGCTTTTGATCAATTTAGTGCTCAAATGGCACTGACGCCGGAATTGGAAAAATTTCTCGGTGATTGCGAGGCTGAATTAGCCCGTCAAAAAGTGGAAGAGCGGGACCGTGCCCTTCAGGAAAACAAGATGGCACAGCAGAAAAAATTAGCCCGTACGCGGATGGTTTTATTTGGTGTGATTGCCTTACTTGTGATTGGCGCTGCATGGTCAATTACCGGAATACTTAAGGTGAAAAATGATTCACTCACCAAGGAGCGGGATTTCCTTGCGGACGAAAAAGCTATTACTGAACACCAAAGAGATTCCATCACACAGATTATTGATTTGGTGGATCAGCAAATCAGCAAGATGGATTCGACCCTATCAGGCGAATTGCCGAGATTCCATATGGCGAAGTATCTAATCAAACTGAAGTCATTAGTAAGAAACAACAAATTGAGTGACGCAGAAATGAAGGAAAATTATGCTTCCTTGATTGATCTTCGTGTTTCGGACAGTCAGGATGATGAAGGGCGAGGAAATACCGAACCAATACTCAAATCCAAAATGGTATTCTTATCCCTACACTTAAAAACGCCTCAAAAAAGAGAGTTTATCGAAGTAAACTGGAGAGAAGCGGATAGCAATAAACTCATCTCTTCCTCCTATCAGGAGGTCATTCCCCATAAAGATAGTACGACTGCATTAGTTGGGGTCAGTAATGATTTTAAGGATTCAGGAAAATATATCGCTGAAGTGCTCAATAGTCAAGGGGTTGTTATCGGGAAAACGGGATTTGGTATAGCCGATGTCCCAGTAAACAATCAAGGTGTTAAATGGACAGAGTATAGTGACTTCCGAACGATGAAGTCAGGATCATTAGACAATCCCGGCCCGGCCACAACAGTATTTAATCCTGGTGACAAATTAAATTATTGGTTAAGAATTAACAGTCCTAAACCAGAACAGATCTCTGTTCAACTTCAGAATGATGATGGGAAAATAATATGGACAGACCGTTATACTACGGAAGTAAATGAGGATAAGGGATCGCGAAAATACAGTTGGCATGGCTTACCGCCCACTGGTGCGTATTACATTCGCTTACTAAATAGTCGGGGTTTTGAATTAGCCGGATTTGCCATTCAGGTAAAAGGGAGGTAGATGCTCGCTTTAGAAAATCTTAAATCTATACTAATCCAGCTTTATTAGTAATGCTGCATCAAAACAGGAATTGCGAAGAGAATCGTCCCGATAATAAAAAGATAGGTCAGCAAGTGCGCCATTGGGTGATTTATTTTAATAAAAATAAATTGCTCAATGGTTCTGCCCAGGCAGAATAGCGACATACCGATTAAAAAAAATCGACCTAATGGCGTTGATGCAAGTTCATTTGGGAATATAAAACAAACTGCGGCTACAAAGACAAAAAAATAAATCAGGCGCAGGTTGAGAATTTGCATAATGCTTCGATTGATCGAAGACAATTTTGCCAGTTCTTCTTTCCATTTAAAGAGTCGCCAGAATTGCGTGTGAAATAGTGCAAAGCCCAAAGCGTAAATTCCGCAAAGAAATATGATTGTTTGATCATTCACGTGCTAATCTTTTAGGCAATACTGGGTGAACTCAAGTAAACTTCCACATATTAAGTCTACTTCCTCTATGTTAATTTTATCCTTGTAGGTGTTAGAAGAAATCAATACCGTTTTTGATCCCAGATTTCTACCTAATCTCATATCTGATGCCTTGTCTCCAATCACTATCGACTTAGAAAAATCTATCTCCGGATATTTCTCTTTTGCCCTCATCCCCATACCCGGGTTTGGCTTTCGATCGGGATGGTCATGATTTATTGCCGTACAATAAAAAATAGCATCTATTATTCCGCCTGCTGATATCACGGACTCCTTCATGTATAGATGAATATCGTCCAGGTCTTCAGCTGTCATCAGCCCTCTTCCAATTCCTCGCTGGTTAGTCACCACAATGATCCGCTGAAACATCTCACTCAACTCAGCCATTGCTTCAAGGGTACCTGCTTTAAAAACAAACTCTCCCCGATTAAAAACATAACTGTCATCTTTATTGACATTGATGACGCCATCGCGATCTAAAAACAAAGTCCATGATTGATCTATCTCATGGAAAGGAAAAGTGAACTGTTTTAACTCAAACTGGGCTCTTTTAAAGTCAGCCGGGATGCCAATATCTATAAAGTAAGCATCCTGAATATGACCATAAAAACTTTTTGATGGACAAAAACGAGTCAGGTATTCTATTTCAAAAGAAAAAATATCCGGCCAGCTTTCAGCAAGAAATAATTTCTTTTCAAGCAGATAAACCCCACCATTAATATTGCCTGCTTCAACATACTTTTTCTCTTCAAAGGAAAGTATTCTTGCGTCTGGATCTAATATGACAGCGCCATAGCGATCAAATTTTTCCATCGGCTTTAAAGCCAGTGTACACTCCGCTTTAGATTCATTATGTGCGGCAAGCAATATGGAAATATCAACGCTGAACAACGTATCCCCATTCATAATCAGCACCGTCTCCGTTTCCGCCTGCTGTAAGGCTAGCTTAATAGCTCCTCCTGTTTGCAAAGGCGTGCTTTCTACTGCAGTGGTATAATCAATACTTGGAAACTCTGCTTTTAGATAGTCCGCTACTACTGCATGCTTATAGCCTAATGAAAATATAAATCGCTCAACCCCTTGTTTCTGCAAATATGAAATGACATAATACAAAAATGGGTGACCAGCTACAGGCGCCATACACTTTGGCAATTCAGGGACCGCATCTTTTAACCGAGTCCCTAACCCTCCGGCAAGTATGATTGCTTCTTTAATCAAAGTATTGATTCTCTACCAGTTCACAGATAATGTGTCCGACCATAATATGACTCTCCTGAATTCGTGGCGTATCATCAGAGGGCACGTTTATTAGAAAGTTACACTCTTCACGCATCTTTCCGCCATCCGATCCGGTAAAACCAACAGTCGTCATTCCTTTTCGTTGGGCTTTCATCAAGGCCTCAATGATGTTTACGGAATTGCCGGAAGTGGACAGACCTACAAGGACATCTCCAGGCTGTCCTATGCCTTCAATGAGTCTGGCATATACATGCTCATAACCATAGTCATTTGCCACGGCCGTCAAGTAGGATGTATTACAATGTAAAGCTTCCGCTGGCAAGGCTAACCTGTCTTTGTAAAATCTTCCGGAAAATTCTGCAGCCAAATGTTGTGCATCTGCGGCGCTACCCCCATTTCCACAAAAATAAACCCGATTGCCCGCTCTAAAAGCTATAACGATTTCCAATACTACAGCTTCAATTGATTTTAGTAAATCAGTATTCTCAAGGATCCCTTGTTTTGTTTTAATGGACTGGTTTACTATTGATTTTATTTGCTCTTGCATGCCTTTATTAATATTTAATGATTGGTGATTTGGTGATGAGTGATTATGAACGATTGTTTAATTGGTTAACATTATTCGGCGGAAGGGCAGAAAGGCAGAAAGCATATTGTGATCTTTTCTGTAAGTAATGCGTACTCTGTTTGATTTGTTAAATATTTAAGTGGTGATTTGGTGATTGGTGATAAGCGATCTATTTAATTGGCTATTCTCTCTATGTCCTTGCCCGAGGCTCAATGCTTTTCATTTTTTCTCTCCCGCTGAGCATCCGCCTCAGCTCCCGTCCCGATTGATCGGGAATCGGGAGGCAGGGATCTTCGCTTCGCTGCGATTTTCTCTCTTCACTTTCCTCCTTTCTGCCATTCCGCCTTTATGCCCATTTACATTGCATTTATCCTTCTTCCGCAATACTTTAATTCGTAATTCGTAATTTATCATTAATAATTAATAATTAAACCGTCCATGTACTGAGCCCGTGCTTTACAAACTCATATCTTTTTTCCATTCCACCAAAACGCGACAAAGCTTCCATCACCTGATACTTGGTCGTGGCGGGGCAATAAAAAATCATAAAACCTCCACCACCAGCACCGGAAATTTTACCTCCCGTGGCTCCTGCCTTCTTGGCCTCCGAATAAATCTCCTCAATCCAATCAGTGGAAATTCCTTCAGCCATTTTTCTCTTTTGTTGAAATCCAAAATCCAATATCTCCCCAATTTCATCCAGTTTACCAGTCAGTAAAGCCTCTTTCATTAATTTTGCCTGGATCTTCAATTGGTGCATTGCTTCTATCGCCGTTTGATTCTCTTTGGTGACGTTTCTGGCTTGCTTCTCGATAATTTTTGCGGATTCCCGGCTTGTGGAGGTATAATAAAGTAATAGGTTGTGTTCGAGTTCATATAAATACTCCCGCTTGATACGCAGCGGATTGACAAGTACTTTGTCATTCGTATAAAATTCCATAAAATTTACGCCACCAAACGTAGCGGCATATTGATCTTGCCTCCCTCCTGCAAGTTTAAGATCCAGTCGCTCAATTTCATACGCATAATGGGCCATGTCATACTCTCCTAGCGGCAAGGAAAGCATTTCGGAAAAAGCACCGACGATAGCAACTACTAAAGTCGATGAAGTACCTAATCCAGATCCCGGAGGGGCATCGACATAAGTCGTCAGTTTCAAACCCGGCACATTAATCCCATAGTCCTGATGAATACGATTGTAAACACCTTTCAATAAATCCAGTTCGCCATCGATAGGCAATTGATCCACTTTGTCAAAGGATAAAAGTTTGCCCTGATCAGATGCATGCAGAATAATCTTGCTTTCTTCCAATGGCTCAATAGTGGCATAGGCATATAGTGACAATGTCACATTTAGAATGGCGCCACCATACAAATCACAGTAAGGACTGACATCCGTGCCTCCTCCTGCAAGTCCGATACGCAATGGTGCTTTACTTCTGTATATCATTTTTAATAATTGCCATTTATATTTTTACGATCCTGTTTATTTTCAATATACTTTCAAACTTAAGTGATGTATCAAGCAAGTGACTTAATCGTCTCTACTAATTCAGCCCAGGAGAGTTTAAGTTTTTCAGCACGAAGATGAGGAATAAAAAAGTCTTCCCCTAATTCATAAAACTCAAGAATCGCATCCGCTATAGCCGTTGGATCTATCTCCGCCACTAAACCCGCTTTTCGATTGGGCACCATCGCTGGCAGCCCGCCTACATTGGTGACGACCATTGGTTTCTCAAAATGATAGGCAAGAGGTGTGACACCGCTTTGCGTTGCATTTCGATAAGGCTGGATGACAACATCTGCAGCACAGAAGTAATGTAGTACTTCGCTATCCGGTATAAAATTAGTGCGCAAAATCAATTGTTCTTGAATATTCAATCTGTTGATTTGCTCTTTATAAGCGTTTTCGTCTTCATAAAACTCTCCGGCCACCAATAACTTTATACCGGATGCTTTTATTCGCGGATCAGCCATAGCCTCCAAAAGAATGTCCAGCCCTTTGTACTTTCTGATAAATCCGAAAAACAAAATTACTTTGTCTTCGCGTTGAATGCCTAGCTTGTCTCTTGATTCTTTTTTAGCAACTGCTTCACCAAAATTATCGTACAAAGGGTGCGCGACTAATTTTGCCTGTTTTTTATCTTCAAAGATTCGAAGATCGTCCATCACTTTTTTACTCATCGTGATAAAAGCATGGCAACTCCCTAAAAAGTACTTTGTAAAAAGGGTATCACCAGGCCTCTTTTCATGTGGCACAATATTATCCGTCAGGGCGATAATCCGGGTGTGTTTATTTCTTTTGACGAGGCGTAAAATAGTTCCCAGCGAAGGCCCCATAAACGGTATCCAAAACCGAACTAGAATAATATCTGGTTGAAGTTTTGCAATCCGAAGACCTATTTTAATCCAATTGATTGGATTAATAGAATTAATGACCGAAAAAATCTCTAGTTTTTTAGGCGCCGGTTCATCCGTATATTGGGAGGTGCCGGGAAAAAGAAAGGAGGGATATTGCAGGGAAAAAGAATAAATAATGCAGTCATTCCCCAGGTCGTTAAACTCCTTTGCCAATCGATGGTTGAACGTCGTCAGTCCGCCCCGTAAAGGATGGGCGGGCCCGATGATAATTACTTTTTTCTTATTTGACATCAAATTCATGATTTCAGGCTGCAAGATAAGCGCCCTTTTTTGACTACCCTACTTTGTAGGTTGTTCATATTCAATACATTTAGAGTCTTAAACAGTTATCGAATGAAATATCTACCCTTTATACTCCTTTTCTTCTTTCATTCTACGGGTCATGCGCAGCAATTACAAATTGTCCCTCTTTCTGCCGGGGAATCACTTCCTGCGTGGGCTGAAAAAATGTATGCTGATCACCCAAATGTGTGGATAGTAGATGATGCTTATCGTATTTGGCGTCAGGCAAATCCGGATTTAAAAACAACTTACACACAGTATTATAAGAAATGGAGAAGAGCTGCAGAACCCAATATAAATTCACAGGGCTATATTCAATTACCTACATCCGATGAAAAAGAAGCTTTTCAGCAGAAAATAAACAAGCTTAAAACCAACTCAGGTAGTCGAGAGGAAGCATCCTGGTCGATCATGGGACCAGTGGAAACCTTCAACACCAATACGGGCCCTTCCCCCCTGGCAAAATCTTCACAAGCCAATATATATTGTATTGATCAATCACTTTCTGATCCGGATATCGTGTATTGCGGTACGGAAGGATCTGAAATATTCAAATCCACAGACAAAGGCCAAAACTGGGTGTGTGTATCGAGAAACTATGAATTCAATGCCATCAGTGCATTAGAAGTTCATCCGACAAACGCAGCCATAGTATTTGCCGCTGAGCACAACAATATTTGGCGCAGTACCGATGGTGGAGATACTTGGGATATGGTGTTCTCGGATTCAGAAATGTGGACGAATGACATAAAAATAAATCCAGGACAAAATCAAATCGTTCTCGCAGCCACACAGCACGGCTTATATCGCAGTGAAGATGGTGGCAATTCATGGGAAAGAACCATCGCTGAAAAATGTTATGATCTGGAGTGGAAGACAAATGACCCGAGTGTATGCTTTTTAGTTCGCCATGATCCTGCTACAGAAATATGCCGCTTTTACAAATCCATGGATTTTGGTCTAACCTGGTCCTTAAAAGCGGATGGTTGGTTTTTCTCAGATCAGGAAGGCCGCTATGATGGTGGCGCCAGACTGGCCGTTACCAATGCTGATCCGAATCGCGTTTATGCTGTTTTAATTGGCGAAGCCAAAACCGATGATTCAGGTTTTATTGGGATCTGGCGTTCAGATGACGCCGGTGAAACATGGGGGCTACCGAATCCACCGGCGGGAGGACCTTGGGAGGCCACCACGCATCCTAATATGGCGACCATCGGCCGTACGGGAGGATATCACCAGGGATTTTACAATCTTGGATTTGATGCTTCCGATACTGATGCTGATTATGTCATGGCCGGATTTCTAAACCTTTGGATTTCTATCGACGGAGCGCAGACTTTTTTATGTCATGGCGGGTACTGTAGTAACAACTTCAATTATGTTCATCCGGATTGTCAGGAAATCGAAATTAATGGCAATGATCTGTGGATGACCAGTGATGGGGGTATTGAATATTCTGATGATCATTTCGTCACACACTATGCCCGAAATCGCGGTATTACAAGCTCGGATTATTGGGGATTTGGTACTGGGTGGAATGAAGACATACTCGTAGGCGGTAGATACCATAATGGGAATAGTGGGTGGCATGAAAACTGGATGCCCGGTGAGTATTTAAGTCTCGGTGGTGGTGAAGCCCCAACAGGTTATGTCAATCCGGGCGAAGGTCGTATTTCCTATTACTCTGACATCGGGGGTGTCGTGCTACCTGAATTGCAAAATGGAACCGCCAAATATTTTTCCATTGGGAAGTACCCAAATGAAAGTTATTACGATGCTGAAAGCGGGGAAATGGAATGGGACCCTATTAGCTGGAACACCTTTTATGTCACCAGAGAAAATAAGTTATGGATGACAACAGATGGAGGTGCCACTTTTATAATCAAGCATGAATTTGGTGCAGATATAAATGCCCGAGCAATGGGTTTTGAAATTAGCAGAGGCAACCCGAATGTGATGTATCTATTCCAGCGTGATGAGGCTTCCTGGGATCCCGGACTTCTTTGGAAAAGTAACGATGGGGGCAATACATGGACACAACTTACTTTACCCTCGGGTTATGCGAGGCGCGGGCTCTTAACGTGTGATGCAGAGGATGACCAGCGTTTATGGCTGGCTTATCCCGATGGCGGTACTGGAGAAAAAATATTTACTTCATTTGATGGTGGTGCTACATGGGAAAACCTAACCTCTACCGCATTGGATGGAGAGCACATCACTTACATCCTTCACCAAGGTGGTACAGATGGTGGTGTTTATCTTGGGACATTCCGCACGATATGGTTTAAGGATGATAATATGGCAGAATGGTTACCCTATAAAGAAGGGCTGCCGATGGAAATTTCAACGTGTATCCTAAGGCCTTTTTATCGTGATCATAAACTGCGTTTAGGCGCTTATAGCAAAGGCATATGGGAGACGCCATTTGCGGTTACCTCGCGTCCTATTGCGCAACCTATGGTACATAAAAGAGAAACTTCCTGTCCGGGTGACACCATTCGATTTGATGATTTCTCTATGTTATCGCATGAAGGGGCTACTTGGTTATGGGATTTTCAGGGCGGAAGCCCATCCTCTTCCACTATAAGAAACCCAAAAGTTGTTTATTATGAACCAGGATTATACGATGTCACATTGACAGTCACAAATCCAAACGGATCTTCGACAAAATCTATTGAGGGTATGATTCAAGTACTGCAGCCGGAAATAAATGACATTCCACCCCCTATTGATTTCAACACAACAGACTACTTCGAAGTCCTTAATCCCGACAATGGCATCACCTGGCTACCGGACACACTCACTTCCTGCGATCCAGATGGCGATATAGCTTATGTTGTCAATAATTATGAATACAGTTCCTATGGCGTGGATGAGATATTATTGCCGATCAATATGGATCTGACGAATGTTGAAGACCTGATCTTACATTTCGATGTGGCTTATGCGCCTTATTATGATGGCAACGCATTTATCGATTCACTTAAAGTCATGATTACGAATAATTGTGGGAATTCTTATTTCACGATTTTTAGAAGTGGTGGCGAAGAATTAAGTACGACCACTTCTGGTGGTGGTCCTAATAATCTTTATGAGCAGGAAAGATTTTCACCCGAGTCCTGTGAAGAATGGAAAACGATCACATTAGATCTGAGCGATTACATCGGACAATACATCACGCTTAAATTTGTCAACCAATCAGGATATGGAAATGATATGCATTTGGATAATATCTGGCTGGAAACGGGCGCAGTCTCTACAAAACAAATACATGCAAGTAGTAAAATTACTATCCAACCTAATCCAACCAGTGGATTAAGTATGTTATCTATTGAAAGTCAAGAAAGCCAAACCGCACATATACAGTTATACACCCCCTCTGGCATCACAATAATAGCATCAGTTGTTCAACTGACAAATGGTGTATGGAAAGGAAACATTGACTTGAGCGGGTATGCTCCAGGCATTTATTTATTAAAAATAACAGAAAGCAACGGCGGCTTTATCACAAAAAAAATAGTTAAGCTATAAATTAGCGTTTTGATTATATCCGATGATGGCAAATAGCGCTTTGGCACCTTACTTTAGAAGGGTATTCATCTTTTCTAATAGTAATATATAGCCTTTATCAATTGGCATATGTCTTACAGTTAGATTGCATAAAAAATGCTTAACTGTCAGGAATTTCATTTTTCTACGACTATACAGAAGAATCAGGCCATTTAGCTATTCGGAAATGTCCTTCTGGAGGACAATCCCAAAATCACCTGATATGACCAACAAGGTTATATTAAAGGAAAAACTGGATTTTGATTCTTATTTATTTCGTAATAGTCTATCGGAGGAAATGGAGGTTATGTATTTTGGTAAGAGCACAAAACATTTCACTGTCTTACTAATGATAGTCTCTTCTAGCTTGGCTTCAGAAGCGCAAACTTGTTGCTCTGGTGGCGTACCGATTTCTTCGAGTCTTGGGCTCCCTCCGGAAGAGAAAAACACAATTCAATTCAATTTAAATTATGACCTGAATGTATTGAAAACACTAAAGGAAGGTACCGAAGATATCAATGATGAATCCCGCACAAGACGTACGCACTCCATCCTTCTTCAGTCAGGATATAGTTTTACACAGAAGCTCTCAATGGATTTACTTTTCTCCTATGTAAAACAAGAACGAAATATCGAACAATTCAATCAACAGAATCTTACAACGACTTCAGGAATAGGTGATGGGCTGGTTTTATTGAAATACAAGTTACTTGGCAACTCCCTCAACAATACAAGTCTAACAGGTGCCCTTGGTATTAAAGTGCCACTAGGTCGCTCAGATTTAAAAAACGAAAATGGGATTACGATTAATGCTGATCTCCAACCTGGAAGCGGGGCATGGGATGGAGTGGCTTGGTTACAATATTTCCAAACTTTCAAGTTCCGCCCTACCCTGGTAACTAGCGGCACTATTGTCTTTAGCAAAAAAGGAAAGAACAATGATTATCTGGGCAGCCAAGCTTATCAATTTGGGGACGAATTACAATTAACTGTTTCTATTGCCGACCGTCTTCTAATTGGCACAAGCATATTTGATCCTTCAATCAGTTTGCGCTATAGGTATGTTCTCGGTGATCGCCTAAACGAGCAACAAATCCCAAATACCGGAGGAAACTGGCTCTTCATCAGGCCCACCGTGAAATATTGGTTCAATCCATCCACCGCTTTAAACTTCCAATTCGAATTACCCTTATATGCAAATGTAGAAGGAACACAGTTGTCTCCAACTTATCGATACAATTTAGGTATATACAAAAAATTAAATCTAGCTCATCAGTCTACGCCCGACAATGGGTACCTGAGCAACTAACACACTAAATGTTATCATCATGAAACAGTCCAATGTAATCGTTTTAATCACCAGCCTAACGGTTAGCCTTCTTTTCTCTTGCTCCGGCCAGTCAGACAATGAATTATCCAATAGTTTTGGGCCATGGACTATTTCAATCAATGAAGTCTTTGATGGTGGACCTGGTAAGGACGGAATTCCATCTATTGATAATCCACAATTTTCAAGTGTAGCGGAAGTAGATTTTCTTGCGCCATCCGATCTTGTTCTTGGTCTAAAAGTAGGTGATGAAATCAGGGCCTACCCACACCCAATACTTGATTGGCATGAAATCGTCAATGATGAAGTTAATGGCAAGGCCCTTGCTATTACTTATTGTCCACTCACCGGTACGGGATCTTGTTGGAATAGAGAAGTACTTGGTGCTATTACAAGTTTTGGTGTTTCCGGATTACTATATAATTCAAATCTAATTCCATATGATCGTAAATCAGATTCAAATTGGTCCCAGTTACTGATGAAAAGCGTCAATGGAACTCACACAGATGAAGAAATAGAAACATACCCTATGATTGAGACCACATGGGAGACTTGGCAAGAGATGTATCCTATGTCACGTGTATTAAATACGCAAACCGGCTTTAACCGCAATTATAGTTTCTTTCCTTATGGTGGTTACAAAACAAATCATGATCAGTTGCTTTTTCCAGTAGCCCCACTTGATGACCGGCTTCCAGCAAAACAACGTGGCTTGGGAATCATCATAAACGAACAATCCAAATTCTACCCCCTCAGCAAATTTGATAGCCCCTTAACGCTCACTCAAGAGGAATTTAATTTAACAGACATAGTTGTTGTTGGCAGCAATCAGCAAAACATATTAGTGGCCTATGAGCGTCGCTTGCCAGATGGAACGCTATTAACCTTTTTTCCTTTAGCCAATATCGGGGACCCTGTGATCATGGAAGATACCGAAGGAAACAGATGGAATATTTTTGGAGAAGCTGTTTCCGGACCGAGAAAAAACACCGTGCTGGTACCAATAAGAGGTTGTATTGGCTATTGGTTTTCTTTCGGCGCATTCTATCCCGAAATTGAAATTTATTAAACCTGACTTGTGGAGAATACAAATCATGGGATAAATGGGCAGTCTCACAGAAATACAGACTCTATCACGTTCTATAACCATACTTTTTACAACTTAAATCAAGCCTTTTTACCTTTCACTGTTACTAATCAGAAATCAGGAAAACTCTCCGAACATTCAATTGTTTAGATTCAAATACATTATTAGTCTTTTATGGACAAAGTTCGTATGCATAGTATTTATAGTTTTTAGAGGCTTCCTGGCGCAAACGTATACTAATTAGTCACTATTTTTCATTTTATTGCACTGCTTAAAAATGTATTCTGACATGAGGCAAACAATAAAGTACTATTCTAGCCAAAAGAAAAAGTGTCGATCAAATTAATCAGGAGCATGAAAACCACCAAGTCCGTTACACTATTATTTATTATGTTTCTTCTGGGATCTTGTGCTTCATTTGACAAGATGAACCATAGTCCCTCCATGGACAACGATGACTCATCGGGAATAAATATCTTTCTAGTAGGTGACGCAGGGAAATTTAAAGATGGGCATGCCAGTCCTGTTTTAAGGTCCCTGCACGACCAATTTAAATCATCCAAAAAAGAAGATGTTCTTCTTTTTCTTGGAGACAACATCTATCCGAATGGGATGCCAGCACAAAAATCGGATCCTTCTCGAGATGCAGCAGAAAAGTCATTGCAAGTTCAAATTGATGCTGCCAAAACATTCAAAGGATCGGTATTTTTTATTCCGGGTAATCACGATTGGTATTCAGGCCTCGCTGGTCTCGCAGCACAACAAAAGATAGTTGAGAAAGAATTTGGCAAAAACAGTTTTCTTCCTTCGGCTGGGTGTCCGCTGGACCAAAGGGATGTGACAGATGATATTGTTATCCTATTTGTGGACAGTGAATGGTATCTAACTAACTGGGACAAGCATCCTGCGATCAATGATGACTGCTTAATAAGAACGAGAGAGCAATTTATCCAGGAATTCAAATCCCTGGTCAATAAAAATCAGAACAAAACGGTCATCGTGGCTATGCATCACCCATTGGAAACAAACGGCAGCCATGGTGGTCAATATCCATTCAGTATCCTGAAGGCTCCGCTAAATTTTCTGCTCAAAACATCGGGGGCAAGCCCTGCCGACCGAAACTTTCCTTTATACAGCGAGTTGTCTAACAAAATCACAACCATCCTGCAATCGCATGAAAATAATGTCATTGTGGTATCAGGACATGACCACAACTTACAGTACAATGAGGAAAATAATATTCCACAAATCATCAGTGGCTCCGGATCAAAAGTAAATGCAGTTCGTCATTACCCACAGGATAGCTCCACTTTTGGTTATGGGGGCTTGGGTTATGCTTCCATCAACATTCAAGCTGATAAAAGTCAGGCTTTTTTCTACGATCACAACAACAAGATCATTTTTACAAAACTATTAAGCCAGGAAAATAAATTTAGCCAGACATATCCAAAGGAACTTCCTCCAGGCGCCACCGTGAGTGCTTGTATCTACACCCATGGGGATACTAAAAAGGAATTAAAATTCAAGCAATCTGGGCACCACATGTACCGCGCATATTATTATAATCAATATCGCTTCCCAACTGTCAATCTGGATACTTTATACGGCGGTGTGAAGCCTGTCAAGATAGGTGGCGGAAATCAATCCGTATCACTACGGTTAAGCGCAAAAAATGAGAAGGAATATGTCATGCGTCGATTGCGGAAGAGTGCTACGCAATTCATACAGGCTAAGTTATTTACTGAAGAATATGTCAAAGATCGTATAGCGAATACAGGGGCAACTTCTTTTCTCATGGACTTTTACACTTCCTCCTACCCTTTCGCGCCTTTAGTTATGGGCCACCTTTCTGATATCGCAGGGGTCTTCCATCCCAATTCACGTATATATTATGTTCCCAAACAAGCAGCACTAGGAAAATACAACGAGTTCCTTGGTGATGATCTTTACCTAATCGAAGAACACTTGAGTGATGAACATCAACATCTGGAATCTTTTGGTGACTCAGATGATATTGTTTCGTCTGATGAAGTCCTGGAGAATCTGATGAAAGATGAAAAATACAAGATTGACCACAGGCAATATATCATCACCAGATTGTTTGATATGTGGGTTGGTGATTGGGACAGGCATGAAGATCAATACAAGTGGGCCGCTTACGATAATCCGAACGGGACTGTCACCTATGCTCCCATTCCGAGGGACCGCGATCAGGCCTTTCCCCGTTTTGGCAAATTCTTTACTGGTGTGATTTCACCTTTGGTGCCACCACTTCAGTCTATGCAGTCCTTTGAGGATGATATAAAAAATGTAAACACGTTCAATACCGTCATCTATAGGCTGGACAAGACGATCATTCACTCCAGTCAATTACAGGAATGGCTTGAGGCTGCAGTGTACCTTGAAGCACACCTTACTGATGATTTGATAGAGGATGCTTTTTCCGAAATGCCTTTGGAACTAAGGGATTCAACGCTGGAATCCATTATTTCCAATCTCAAAAGCAGAAGACAGCATATTTCCGAATGGGCTGAAATCTACTATAAAAAGCTAAATAAAAACATCATTGTAACCGGTACAGACAAGGATGACCTCTTTACTGTTACACGATTGGCAGAAGGTAAAACGCGCATATTTGTTACTCGCTTAAAAAAGGAAACAAACTCAACTGATATCCTATTTGATAAAACTTTTTCCGATGGACTAACGAAAGAAATTTGGCTGTATGGACTTGACGATCAAGATCAATTCAGCGTCGTTGGGGATCACCAATCAAAAATAAAACTAAGACTCATTGGAGGGCAACACAACGACAACTACGCTATTGAAAACCCCAAAAATGTAAAGGTGTACGATTACAAATCAAAACCAATAACGCTTGAAGGAAAAGGGGTTAAAAAATATTTAACTGATCAATATGACTTAAACAACTACAATTTTCATAAATACGTCCACTATTCCCATATTATCACCCCTGTTCTTGCTTTTAATCCTGACGAGGGGGTCATCCTGGGAGCAACAGCTCAATTTATCAAACATGGTTTTGAAAACAATCCTTTCACGTATAAGCATATAATTGGCGGAGCCTACTTTACAGCTTCTGATGGGTTTGCGATAAATTATACTGGAGAGTTTGCTAATGTTTTCGGAAAAAACAATTTTAAGGTTGAAAGCTTCTATACAACTCCTGCTTTCAGTCAAAACTTTTTTGGCTATGGAAATGAAACTGAAATCAATGCTGAAGAGGAATCAGATATATATTATCGCACACGATTAGAGCGGCTGAATATCAAGTTATCACACATTCGCAAAGGACGATTAGGCAGTGAATGGAAGATAAGCCTTCCAGTAGGATATTACAATCCTTCAGGGAATGAAGACCGATTTGTAAGAGACTATTTTCAAGAGGAGGATCTTGCCTCCAATCTTTTCGCTGGCATCGAAACTTCATTCTTTTTTGAAAACAAGAACAGTAAAGCCTTCTCCACTCAAGGGATGTCATTTGATTTTGTGATGGGCTGGAAACAGAATCTTGAGCAATCAAACAGAAACTTTGGCTATCTCAAATCAACATTTCAAATTGATTACCCGCTCGTTAGAAATAAAAAATTAACGCTCTCTACTGCATGGCATGTGAGTGCCAACTCCAATAACACCTTTGAATTTTATCAGTCTGCGTATATCGGTGGTCGATATGGACTGCGCGGTTTTCCAAACCAGCGCTTTTCAGGCAAAACGGCCTACTACCAGAATACCGATTTACGCTTTATTTTACTTGATTTCAATACTGGCATTTTACCGGGTACGCTAGGAATATATACGGGATTCGATTACGGAAGAGTTTGGGAAAGCAGTGACCCATCCAAAAAGTGGCACACTTCCTATGGTGGTGGTGTGTTTGTTAGCTCGTTAAACATTTTAACCATTCGTGCTTCGTTTTTTGCCTCTGACGAGGGTGGTCGATTTGTATTTGGATTAGGTTTCGACTTTTAAGTTATACTATACTGCATTACTATTCGCAGGTTAAGCAATAAAATTTAAATTTTATTACTGGTATTTAGTCATTATGGAATATGCTTTAAGACAAAACGTTATATCAGAAACAATTTACAATTATTTAAAAAGATCATAGGTATCACTTTACGGCATGATTAAAATTAGGATAAGCTTATTGAGCATTTTTGTTGTCTGGATGGCTACTCTGGCTGCGCAGCACGATTCCATTGCGGTTTGTAACCAGGAGTACTGCGTACCCGCATTAAAAGGTGTTCCGGTTGGGAAAGGCGTCTCCATCGAATACCAAAGAGTACCAAATATCTCCATAAACACCACTGACAATACAGGAACTTTTGAAGATTCGCAAGGTACAATTGAGTCGCTTACCCGCCTGGAAGCTAAATTAAAAATACCGGTAGTCAATCGCAAGGACCTGGTGATACTTGCCGGCTTAAAATATGTCAAAGAAGAATATCACTTTGATAATCCTGAAGCAAATCCATTCTTTCAAAATCTGGAAGACAGAGGATTGAAAAGTGTCGGTGCAAACCTGACTATAATCAAGCCTACCAAATCAAAACGCTATTGGATTCTAAATACAAGCGGATATTTAAATGGCGATTTTAATAATAATACTCGCATTTCCGGAAAACTTTTAAAATTTTCGTTCTCTCCTGCGATCGGATGGAAGGTCGATGACGATTTGTCATATGCTGTAGGATTAACCTTTAACTATCGTTTCGGTGTTCCGTTAATTCTTCCACTGCTGGCGATCAATAAAAACTTTAATGACCGATGGGGCATTGAAGCAATTTTGCCTGTATATCTCCGTTCGCGATATAAAATAAATGAAGGTTTCTTTTGGTTAAATACAATTGAGGTAGATGGAGCAGCATATAAGCTGAGCATACAAAACGAGTATCTTTCTCATTATCCTGATCTCTATTTACACCGTTCGAATATTCAATTAATAAGTAAAGTTGAAAAACACATTACCAGTTGGATCTGGGCTTCAGCCGGAGTTGGGGTGAGGCAAAATCTTGTATTGAATTTATCCAATTCGAATCGGGCGAGCAAGAATGTTATCTATGATTCTACCTTGAAGCCTGCTTTCGTTTTTGAATT
>JBBKWA010000170.1:0-4064 GCA_037968695.1 Saprospiraceae bacterium | reverse complement strand
ATCCATGCTCAGGTACCATCGGGTGACTTACTCATTCGAAACGGAACTGTACTTACGATCACCAAAGGAGAGCTCGAAGAAACTGATATCCTTGTTGAAAAAGGAAAGATAAAACGCATTGGCAAAAACATTCAAGCGCCTGCCGGTGTGAAAATCATTGATGCCACCGGGCAATTTGTGATGCCCGGTATTGTTGATGCCCATTCTCATATAGCGATTGACGCAGTCAACGAAGCTACCAACCCTGTTACTTCAGAGGTTAAGGTAGGTGATTCCGTGGATCCGTTTGATCTTTCCATCTACCGTGCTTTGGCCGGAGGCGTGACGACCATTCATGCGATGCATGGATCCGCCAACGCGATCGGTGGCCAGTGCCAGACATTAAAGTTAAGATATGGACTCATGGATCCATCTGCTTTTATTTTTGTTGGTGCTACACGAACCATAAAATTTGCTCTTGGCGAAAATCCTATGCGGGTGCATGGTGAAGGCAGAGGCGTACAGCCAATTACCAGAATGGGTGTTGAGCGTGTCATTCGAAATGCCTTTGAAAAGGGAAAAACTTATAAAGCAAAATGGGTTACGTATGAAGATGAAAAAAAGAAAAATCCAAATGCAACCCCTCCGCTATACAATGAGCGCTATCAAACAATGGCAGATATCATTGATGGGAAAATAATTATTCAGTGTCACTCTTACAGAGCAGATGAAATCCTCATGCTCATGCGCGTATTGGGTGATTTTGGTGTCACCAGGATTACATTTCAACATGTCAATGAAGGATTTAAAGTTGCTCCGGAGCTCGCTGCTTTTGGTGCAATGGCTTCCGTTTTTTCTGACTGGTGGGCATATAAATTTGAAGTTTATTATTCCACCGCATACAATGCAACGATTCTTACGCGCAATGGGGTAGTCACCTCCATCAATAGCGACAGTGGTGAATTAATTCGCCACCTCTTTCACGAGGCTGCCAAGACCCAACGCTATGGTGACTTATCCAATGATGAAGCACTTTCATTGATTACAATAAACCCGGCCAGACAGCTAGGAATAGATAATCGAGTAGGCTCTATTGAAGTCGGCAAAGATGCTGACCTTGGTATTTTCAAAAACCATCCCTTATCGATTTATGCTATTCCCCAAATGACCATTGTTGATGGCATCGTGCGTTTTGATTTAGCTAATGATCCGGCGGACATGCGTATTTATATTGATGCCGAAGAATCTACACCTTCATTTTATGGGCAAGAAAGTGTTGAAGGTTGTTTGATTGATACTGATTTTATGTTTTCACACCAACATTGATTATCGCTGATATGAAAAAATATATTCTTTTTTTATTGTGTACTTTATTAATTTCTGATTTTGTTGAAATCAATGCACAACAAGTGGAAAAATCCACATATGGAACCTTTGCTTTAACCAATGCCAAAGTGGAGACTGTAACTAACGGTACACTTGAAAATGCTACGGTGATTATTCGTGATGGTATCATTCAGGAGGTAGGAACTAATGTTACGATTCCTAAAGATGCCCAGGTCATTGACTGTAAGGATCTGACGATTTATCCCGGGATGGTGGATAGCGGCACTAAAGTAGGTCTGCAAGAAATTGGGTCGCTTTCCCTTACACAGGATTATAATGAAGTAGGTGATATCACACCGGACATGGATGCGTTGACTGCTGTAAATCCAAACAGTGTACTTATCCCGGTAACCCGTGTTAGTGGTGTGACTACGGTGATTACTTATCCTTCGGGAGGGTTATTCCCCGGTAGTGCTGCGTTGATTAATCTTCACGGTTATACGCCCGAACAAATGTATGCCGGTTTCAGTCCAATGATTATGAATTTTCCTTCATCCGGAAGGCGAGGAAGATGGGATCGACGATCGGATGAAGAAGTAAAAAAGGATGGCGAGAAAGCTTTAAAAAACCTGAATGATGTATGGCAAAGAGTGAGTACTTATGCAGCTATAGATTCCGCTACTCAGGGAAAAGCGGATTACAATCCTGAACTTGCTGCGTTAGTACCTGTCTATCGAGGTGAGATGACTGCTTTTATTGAAGTCGATAAATCTACCGACATACTTGCCGCGATTAAATGGATACAAGAAAATAAAATCAAGGCTGTATTAACGGGCGTATCCGAAGGATGGCGTGTTGCAGATTCCATAGCACTGGCAGGTATTCCTGTAATCACCGGACCAGTATTGAGCATGCCAAGCAGAGATACTGATCCTTACGATCAGGCCTATAAAAATGCAGGGCTAATGCAAAAGGCCGGTGTGAAAGTTGCCCTGCGAACAAATGATGCAGAAAACGCGCGAAACCTTCCTTTCAATGCAGGGTTTGCTGCAGCCTATGGTATGGGCACAGAAGAAGCTTTACGAGCTGTTACAATTGTTCCTGCAGAAATATTTGGAATTGCTGATCAGGTGGGATCTATTGAAGCCGGTAAAAAAGCTAATCTCTTTGTTTCTACCGGAGATCCTTTTGAGCCTGCTACCGCTATCAAACATTTATTTATCAATGGATGGAATGTGCCGATCGAATCCCGACAGACTTTGCTTTATGAGGAGTTTTTAAATCGCGATCCTGGTGTTACGACTAAAGCGGTGCCGGGGAAGAGCTAGAGGTGAGCTGGTGAGCTGGTGAGCTGTGAGCTGTGAGCTGTGAGCTGTGAGCTGTGAGCGATTTAAAGAATTTTTATACTTGGATGGTTAAGTTTGTTTGTTGAAGCCCTTTTTGTAAGAGGACATTACTTTCAGAATTTCAGTCGCTTCTTTTTCTATTTCCAGCGTTTGTTCCTGTTTAAGTAAATCCGATTCAATCAGCATTTCCAACCAGAATAGTGTCTCATCAGCTTCTTCGACAACAATGCAGAGTTTTGCAAATCGCTCCTTTTCTGATCTTCCGCGACAGACTGCTCTGAAATTGGCAGCAACAGAGGTACAAGAACGAATAATTTGTTTCCTTAAAATACTGGTTGCATCTGAATATTTTAACGGTGATACGACACAAATAATATCCAATGCAAGTCTCTTTGTTCTTTGACGGAATTTTGTATTGAATGTTTCCTGTTCCATATTTTCAACTTTTTGGTGGACTTGAAAATTAAGGCAAAAACAATTTAAATGCAACACCTAAATCGGACGGCCACTTACTCCTGGCTCAGCTCACTCCTCACAGCTCACCTCTCACAGCTAATTTGACCACTCACTCCTCACCTCTCATTGCTAATGCCGCTCACCTCTCACTCCTCACCTCTCACTGCTAATGCCGCTCACTCCTCACCCCTTACTGCTTTTGTCGTGAACCGAACATCCCCATTACTGTTTATACCTTAGTGGCAGAAAAAATATTAGATTCGAACTTATGATTCTCAACGAGCTAGCTGTTTCCCCCGCTACTATGTTTTTAAAAAAAGACAACCGACCTTTTCTGATCGCTGGTCCTTGCAGCGCCGAATCAGAAGAGCAGGTTATGGAAACGGCAATAGCATTAGCCAAAACAGATATTGATTTATTCAGAGCAGGTATCTGGAAACCCAGAACAAGACCTGGTGCATTTGATGGAATAGGTGTCAAAGCCTTGAAATGGCTCCAACGCGTTAAAAAAGAAACTGGTCTTAAGACAACTACTGAAGTGGCCAATGCTTTACAAGTTGAGCAAGCACTCGAACATGGAGTTGATGTGCTTTGGATAGGTGCACGATCAACGGCTAATCCTTTTTCCGTTCAGGAAATCGCCAATGTACTTGAAGGGGTTGATATCCCGGTGATGGTAAAGAATCCAACGAATCCTGATCTTGAATTATGGATAGGGGCTATTGAACGTGTACAAGCTTCCGGGATAAAACAAATTGCTGCTGTTCATCGAGGATTTTCTACCTATGGAAAATCAATTTTCAGAAACGAACCGTATTGGGAAATACCTATAGAGTTGCGTCGTCGGATGCCCGATATCCCATTGTTTTGCGACAACAGTCACATCTGTGGTAACCGAGTTGATTTGAAAAGTGTGGCGCAGTATGCTTTAGACCTCAACTATGATGGGTTGATGAT
>JBBKWA010000169.1:0-22681 GCA_037968695.1 Saprospiraceae bacterium | reverse complement strand
GCTAAATGCATCTGAAAATCGTAATTTGAAAATTGCCCTACGCCCTACGCCCTACGCCCTAAGCCCTAAGCTCACTTTTCACAGCTCACCACTCACTCCTCACCGCTCACTCCTCAATGCTAGCTAGCTCACCGGCTGGCGAAGCTTCTTTTCGATATCCTTTACCGTCCGTTTGAATTCAGCATTCGTATCGATCATATCGTTCACCGCACGAACACTGTAGATAACGGTGCTATGATCGCGGCCGCCAAAACTATCACCAATTGCTTTTAACGAATGGTTCGTTATGTTCTTAGCGAAATACATGGATAACTGACGAGCAAGTACAATATTCCTTTTGCGCGTTTGTGATTTGAGCTTATCGATAGGAACTTCATAATGATCTGCAACACACTTCTTGATGTGATCCATAGTGATGACATTGCCTGTATTGATGACAACATTATAGATCACTTTCTGTGCTAATTCGAGATCGATTTCTTTTTGTGTTAAAGAAGCATGGGCAATTAAATTGACAATGACCCCTTCCAGTTCGCGTATGTTATGGCGAATATTGTCGCAGATATAGTGTTTTACTTCAGGAGAGAATGTGATTCCGGCAACACTTGATTTGTATTCGAGAATAGCCATCATGGTTTCGTAATCAGGCGCCTGCAAGTCCGCAGACAATCCCCATTTAAACCTGCTGATGAGCCTTTCTTCCATGCCCTGTAAATCTTTGGGTGGGCGATCAGACGTCAGGACGATCTGGTTTCCGCTCTGATGCAGCTGGTTGAAGATGTGAAAGAATATCTCCTGTGTCTTCTGCTTGCCGGCAAGAAACTGGATGTCATCAATGATCAATACATTGACGAGCTGGTAAAAGTTAGTGAAATCACTGACGGCATTATTTTTTATCGCCTCAATGATTTGATTTGTAAATTTCTCAGAACTAACATAAAGGACGGTCTTGTCTTCACGTTGTTTGATAACGGAATTTCCGATTGCCTGCGCAAGGTGGGTTTTACCCAAGCCAACGTCCCCAAAAAGAAATAATGGATTGAACGCAGTACCTCCTGGATTGTTCGCTATTGCTTCAGCAGCGGAACACGCTAACCGGTTGCAATCGCCTACAATTAGATTTTCAAAAGTATAGGTCGTATTTAATTGGGGATCTATTTTAAGTCGCTTGATACCTGGAATCACAAACGGATTTCGGATATCATTTTCTACCTCCGCTTTTGTATTTGATGTTATAGAGGATGGTTGTTTTCTTTTGCTATTCTTTTGCCAGGGATCATCTTTCGTGTAGTTGTATTCCAGATTAGCCTTAGGGCCCAAAGTTTGGCGAATAGATTTTCGAAGTACCGGAATGTAATGCTCTTCCAGCCACTCAAAAAAGAATCGATTTGGAACTTGAAGGGTTAAGGTGTTTTCGTTGAGGCGAATAGGGCGAATAGGCTCAAACCAAGTTCTGAAGCTTTGTTCACTTATCTCTTCTTTAATTACGAGAAGACACCCATTCCATACTGCATTGCAGTCCTGCACCATTATTCTTAACGCTCTATTATGTTATTGAAAGAATCTAAAAGCGTTTCCGTCCTGTGGTTCCCTGAGCGGGATGGATGTCGGTTTAGCTTTTAAGTTCATGTTGTTTCTTGTTTCGCTGATGTTCAGCTGTCGACAAAGATCAAAAAAAATATGGTGGATAAGGAGTCCTGCGTTTATTTTTATTGATTATCTTGAATTTAATTGCAAATAGCTACCAGGCAGCGTTTTATATATTTATTTATTGCAATTTAATAAATCATTGACTATCAATTAATGAACCAATTTCATTCATCAAAAGGGTGCATTGGATTAGGCCTCTTTGACCCATAGTCCTTCACACGAAACACATTTTCCAGGTTTGTTTTTTTCAAAAGAGAGATCGATTTTTCCCAAACGAATTCCTCCCCACCCAACCTGATGCACGATCACATTGTTGCCTTCTTTATTTCTAAGATAATCAGGCTCGTTCATAAAGGTATGTGTATGCCCTCCAAGAATTATATCTATAGATTTACTGTTTTGCGCCAGTTTGTGGTCATCGACTCTGTCAGAATTGTACTTATAACCAAGGTGTGAAAGGCAAATGACAAGATCACACTTTTCATCATGCTTTAATATATCGGCTTGTTGGGTGGCATGCGCGATGGGATCAAGATACTGCGTTGGACCATATAGTGACTCAGGGACAAGGCCATCTAATTTGATGCCCACACCAGTAACACCAATTTTTATATCCCCCTTATGAAAAACTTTTCGTTTTACATGCCGATCGTGCATGATTGTGTCGCTAAAATCATAGTTAGAGACAATCATCGGGAAATCAGCGTGCTCACGTAATTGTTTTTCCAGGTTATCTAATCCGCCATCGAAATCATGATTGCCAATAGTAGCAGCATCATATCCCATGGTGGACATCAATTTCATTTCGAGTTCACCAAGGAAAAAATTAAAATATGGGGTGCCCTGAAAAATATCACCGGAATCCAACAGTAGGACATTATCGTTATCCCGGCGAATTTGCTTAATCATTTGCGCTCTGATAGCCGCTCCGCCAAGTCCTGCGTTTCGTGAGCCATCATCCGGGAAAGGCTCTATCCGGGAATGAACATCATTCGTATGCAAAATGACAAGATGAGAAATATCATTAGCGAATATTTTTGATTGGCCTACCCAGCTAGGCGCCATTAATGCAGCTCCGGCACTGGCTGTTTTATTGAGGAAGCTTCTTCTTGTCCACATAGCAATTAATTTTTTACGTAAACGACCCTGCCTTCTAAGGAAGCATCAATTTTATTTCCACGCTTTGTCAGATCAATAGCGTATTGAATGATTACATCGCGAACGAGTATGCCGGATTGTGTTCTTGTCAGCGGAATGAGTAAACTAAAGCCATCTCCTCCATTTGCAATATAATCAGGCATAGCTACTTTATAAATTGCAGAACTATTAACTGGCTTTCCTTTAATCGTGCAGTCCATTAGTTTATTGTCATTGATGGACATTTTGATTTCCTTGCTTACTGGCCATCCTCCTGTAGCGGCAAGTTGATGCATCATCGAATCTAAAATGTCACCCGGCACCTGGACAATAACCAGTAAATTATCAAATGGACTAAGTTCAAATAGCTGTCCTCTGGTCAGGGAGCCAGGTGATAGATAAGGTACCCGAAGTCCGCCATAATTAGCAATGGCAAAATCTACTTCCGGATCTTCCTTAAGTGCTCCCGCCATCATCGCATCCACGTACCAATTGCCCAACGTAGATTCTGGTTTTCTTTTCGTCAACTCTTGTGCAACGGTCCCAATGACCTCATTCATCTCAGCATCTATCTGCGCTTTGTATGGGGCGATGATTTGGTTGATATCCACATCATCCAAGTAGTCCTGACTGGATTGGACGGTTTCATATTTTACTTCTGACCTACTGATATGCTGTACAGAAGTACAGCCAAATAAAAAGGCGGCGAGGAGAAACAGGAGTATCGTTGGTTGTTTTAGAGCCATAATGAAGATTCAGTCTTTATGGCTCTTTTAGCAATGTGGGATGGAAGCATATCCTCATCGTAGGCCATCGTAATTAGTTTGGTAGCATACTCATCGGCATCCGCTTTAGGATCTAATCCTTCAGAGGCAATGGTAATAAGATCCATGGTTTTACTTTTTGATTTAATAAGGATATTCCACAATTCTGGTGAAACATACAATTGCTGGGTAAGGTTATGTTCATATTCCTGTTGCACCGCCAATAAGAGAGCAGATCTCAATGCGCCCGCATTTGCACCATGCGTTTTTAATCGAAGGACAAGCTCGGGAAGATCAATTCGCTCACATAGCAGGGTTAATCGCTCAAAAGCCTGTAGTCTCAGCGGAAGGGTCACTTGTACTTTTTCTTGCTTTAAAGACAGCACTTTGATTTGCATCTGATGTTGAAAGTATTGTCTGAACATCAGAAATACAGCCAACAAAACAACGATTGAAGGAATCGTCAGTCCTAATAGTAATTGCCAGGTCATAGCGCAAAAATAGCAAAGCGACGGGCATTTATGGATATCTTCTGCTCAACCCCGCAACAGGACAATTACGGCATGGGGTTTTAGTCCTTCATAGGACCTCGACCGAAGCTTGTCTAATTAGTTACAAAACCTATGTATTTCCTTTAAACTTCTAGAGCATTTGTTGTGTTAAAAGGTATAAAACCAAGAGGTTAATTATCTTTGCACCCAATTTAATCTGAATTCCATGGCAGAAACCACGATTTCTTCCCCAATTACACTTACCTCAGGCGCAATAAAGCACCTTGAGCGCATCCGCCAGGAACAATCAGTTCCGGGGCATTTTGGTTTGCGTATTGGGGTCAAAGGAGGCGGATGTTCCGGTTTTACCTATATGTTAGGCTTTGATGAGCCAAAGGAACACGACACCGAATATGAGTTTGAGGGTTTCCGCATATTGATGGATAAAGCCCACGGAATGTATTTGCTGGGGATGGAAGTCGACTGGCTTGAAGGGTTAAATAACAGAGGATTCGTGTTCAACAACCCCAATGCAGATGAAACCTGTGGTTGTGGGACTTCATTCTCAGCTTGATTTGTCAATTTTTAAGTCTCATTGGTAGATATTCTGCCAATTAGCGATATAACCCCCTATCCACTTGTTATTTTTGCTAAAATTTTAAAACCATAATAATATGCGATACTTTTTTTCAACTGTGATCGTCGCCCTGGTCACTTTTTCATCTTTGTTTGGGCAAATGAACCAGATTGCTTACGAGCAGTACACACTTGATAATGGGTTGCATGTGATATTGCATCAGGATAAGTCCACCCCTATCGTTGCAGTGGCAGTGATGTATCATGTAGGGTCAAAAAATGAGAATCCTGGCAAAACAGGTTTTGCTCATTTTTTTGAGCACCTTATGTTTGAAGGAAGTGAAAATATTGGTCGTGGAGATTATGATGGATATGTGCAAAATGCAGGAGGTACTTTAAACGCCAACACAACCTTTGATCGGACCTACTATTACGAGATTCTACCAAGTAACGAATTAGCCCTTGGCTTATGGTTGGAATCAGAGCGTATGCTTCATGCCCGGGTTGATAATAAAGGAATTGAAACACAACGTGAGGTGGTCAAGGAGGAGCGTCGTCAGCGCATCGACAATCAACCATATGGATCAGTCCTTGAAGAAACATTTAAGCGTTGCTATAAAGTACACCCATACAAATGGCCGGTCATTGGTTATATGGCAGACCTGGAGGCAGCGGAAGAATCAGATTACAAGAATTTTTATACTGATTTTTATGTACCCAATAATGCTGTATTATCCATTGCAGGAGATATAGATTTTGCTGAGGCAAAGAAGCATATTAATACCTACTTCGCTGGGATTCCAAAGTCAGCAACGGCTGTCTATCGGCCAAGAGTAGTAGAGCCGGCGCTTGGAGGAGAAATTAGAGATACGATTTATGATAACATCCAATTGCCAGCAGTTATTCAGGCCTACAGAATTCCAGCGCAAGGCACCAAAGATTATTACGCGGTAGATATGGTATCTCGTATCCTGTCATCAGGAGAAAGTTCAAGACTCTACAGAGCATTGGTTGATGAGCAGCAGAAAGCCCTTTTCGTAGGTAACTTTCCGCTAGCCCTTGAAGATCCGGGTGTTTCACTTGCTTTTGGCATTACCAATATGGGAGTTGATGTATATGAGCTGGAACTGGCAATAGATGCCGAAGTATTGCGTGTACAAAATGAATTGATTACAGAAAAAGAGTTTCAAAAATTAAGAAACCAAATTGAATCAGAATTTGTCACCAGCAATAGCCGGGTAGCCGGTATTGCGGAAAGTCTCGCCACATACTATATGTTCTTTGGAGATACAGATCTGATAAATAATGAAATCGATAGATACCTTGCTGTGACGCGTGAAGACATTCAGGCAGCTGCTAAGAAATATCTTGTTAAAGACAATAGGGTAGTACTCCATTACCTTCCAAAAGCATTGGAAAATAAGTCTTAAAGAATACCATTAATCGCCAAATTAAAATAGCATAGAAATGAATTATATAAAAGTATTAATGATCATCGTCACCGCAGGATTGGTTGCCTGTTCTCCGAAAGTGGCCAAGGAAACGACCACATCCGGTGATTTCAGAGCAATGGCCCCAAAAGCAGGGGAGGCCCGCCCGGTGAAAATTGGAAAATCACATCAGTTTACACTCGATAACGGTCTAAAGGTGATTGTGGTAGAAAATCACAAACTACCTCAGATTTCTTACCAGTTGAGCATCGATCGTGATGATATGTTGGAGAACGAAAAATCTGGATTAGCAGGTATGGCAGGAAGTCTTCTCGCGACCGGTACAACAAAAAATACGAAAGCAGAAATAGATGAAGCCATCGATTTTATCGGGGCGAATCTTTCCACCAACCAACGAGGTGGTTTTGCTTCTTCACTGACGAAGCATACAGATAAAGTGTTAGCCTTATTTTCTGACGTTATCTTAAAGCCATCATTTCCGCAGGCAGAGTTCGATAAGATAAAAACACAGACGCTTTCCGGATTACAAACATCAAAGGATGATCCAAATGCAATTTCTGCCAACGTATCCAGTGCACTAGTTTATGGAAAAGATCACCCTTATGGTGAAATCACCAACGAAAGCACAGTCTCAAATATTAGCCTTGACGATTGCAAAGCGTACTACAATACCTACTTTAAGCCAGGCGATGCCTATTTGATTATTGTAGGCGATATTACCCCTGAGGCGGCAAAAACGAAAGCACAGAAGTACTTTGGACAATGGGCTGCAGGGCATACACCAAAATATACCTATGCTTTCCCAAAAGGTGTTGATAATACTTCAGTAGCATTTGTGGATAAGGCAGGAGCCGTTCAATCTGTCGTTAATATCACTTATGGCCTGGAGCTTAAGCCTGGATCAGCAGATGTGATTCCTGCTCGCGTTATGAACACAATATTAGGCAGCGGATTTTCCGGTCGATTATTCCTAAATCTAAGAGAGGATAAAGCGTATACTTATGGAGCGTATTCGTCAATAAGTTCAGATGAGCTGGTAGGTAATTTTTCAGCCAACGCAAGTGTACGAAATGAAGTAACAGACAGCGCCGTGACACAGTTTTTGATTGAATTAAACAGGATGAAAAGTGAGCCGGTGACACAAAAAGAACTTGATTTAGCTAAGAGCTTTATTGCTGGTGGTTTTGCAAGGTCTTTGGAAAGTCCACAAACGGTTGCATCATTTGCCCTGAACATTGATATGTATAATTTGCCGACGGACTATTACGAGACCTATCTGCAAAAGCTGGCTGCTGTTTCTGTCGATGATGTAACGCGTATGGCTAAGAAGTATATCACCCCATCGAAAGCAAGAATTGTAGTCGTTGGAAATAAGGATGAAGTGATGGAAACGCTTATTCCTTTTGATTTGGAAGATGGAAAGATTCAGCTCTATGATATTTACGCAAATCCACGAAAAGAAGAAACCGCACCAATTGATATTACTGCAACAGAATTGATCGACAAGTACATCATGGCGATTGGCGGTAAGGAAAAAGTTAATTCGGTGAAATCAATAGATCAAACATCCACTTTCGAAATGATGGGTATGGAACTGACGTCAAGATCAGTTCAAAGTGAGGGTAAGTTTTACATGAATATGACGGCCCCCGGAATGAATATCATGACACAAAAATTTGATGGCGAGCAAGGGCGAGTTGAACAAATGGGACAGGCTCCTATAGAACTAGAAGGTGATGATTTAGCTTCCATGCGAGAACAGTCTATGTTATTTCCAGAGCGGAATTATAGCTCAGAGGGGTATACAGCGGAGGTGACCGGTATGGAAGAAGTAAATGGCCTACCGTGTTATAAGCTGAGTGTTACGAAGCCTTCAGGTAGTAAAAGCACGGAGTTTTACGACAAGAAGTCTTATCTCAAAGTCAAAGAAATCCAGGTTTCAGAAGCACAAGGACAGACAGCTACCACTACATTTGAGTATGATTATTATAAAGTGGTTAGCGGTATTAACATTCCACACCTCGTTACAATGAGTGGGCCAATGCCAGCACCTTTTGTGATGAAGGCTGTTTCAATCAAAGTGAACGGTGAGGTGGATGCCACATTGTTTAAACTTTAGTAACGAAGCGCTTAGAACAGGCAATAGAAATATAGAGCGGAGCATCTGGATTGATGCTCCGCTCTTTTTAGTTTAACCTAATAGAGTGTCAATAAGTATATACTATGTGGTTTTGATTAGTGTGTCCAAAATATTTAATACCTGTATTTTAATTTTTGAAAAGTATTTCCCTCAGAATGCGCTCTCGAAAATTATCGGGAAAACACAGAACACTCAGAAAACATATTCTATCAGGTCATACATTTAGCACTATCAAAACGCCAGTTAAGGGATGGGGGTAAAGAGGGCAGAATGGCAGAACGGTTAAAATGAATGTAGAACGTTTAAGGAAGATCTAGTAAAGCATCGTTTTCCAGATCGATCAATGAGGGTCTCAACCAGAAGAATCCGGTCGCGCTAAACTGTTCGACCAACCGAATGCCTTCTTTTTGTGTTCGACAGAGCAAAAAGAAGAAGGTGTGAAAAACTGGGCATCTTGCCATGCCAAATAAAAAGAAACTGATATGATGCGAAAGGGAGTTTTTAGCGCGACGAGGTTTTTTGTTACTTTTTTTCCGGAAAAAAAAGTAAACGAAGCGGTAGTATTGTGCGAACAAATCATCCTTAAATAGAATAATGGTAGTGTACAAAATTTATTTTGGATACTACTGGTTTTGAATATTGACTAATCTTATACCTTTGGATGATGATTCAGGTTTTTGTTACAGGCGGGACTTTTGATAAGCAGTATAATTTTATCACTGGCGAACTATCTTTTGAGAATACGCATCTTCCGGAAATGTTTGACCGGGGTAGATCGTCCCTTGATATTGACGTGAAGACACTGATGATGATTGATTCATTGCAAATGACAGAGGAAGACAGGGGCATTGTCATCCACAATTGCAAACGATCCCCTACAGATAAAATCCTGATCACGCATGGCACCGATAGAATGGTAGAAACGGCAAAGGCCCTTGCTGCTAAAAATATTGATAAAACGATTGTGCTGACAGGGGCTATGATTCCATATGCTTTTGGCACTTCATCAGATGGGTTTTTTAATCTGGGAAATGCTTTAGCGTTTGTGCAGGTTCTGCCGCATGGCGTATATGTTGCGATGAATGGCCGATGCTTTCGATGGGACAATGTCCGGAAAAACCTGAGTACCGGGTTCTTTGAGACTTTGTAATGACATTATTCTGTATCTTTTCCCTTCTTTCCGCTTTTGACTTTCCCCTCTTTAAAGGTTTCTGCCTTCATATATTGAAATATCATTATATCTTTACCCTTGTGATTTAATTTATCTGCTATGAAACTGTCTTTTTTAACCAAGCTTTTAGGTATCAGCATATTACTCGGAATGAGCCTAAGTATGGCTGCTCAAACACATCCCTCCGGAGTAAGTTTTAAGAGGCTGTTCATTGATTATCAGACACTTAACGGTGGTGATTTTGGTGCTTTAAAAGATTATACGGATGGGTTTGAATTTGCTTATCTCAAGCCACTTTCTGAAAAATTTACCTTAAATATTCCAATTAAAATTGGTCTGGGAAGTAAGGCAGGGGATATCAAAAACACGAGTTTAGTAGGGATAGATGCCCAAATGCTGTTCCATCCGCTTTCAAATCCTAATAATTTTAAGCCTTATATATTAGCCGGTGCAGGGGTTGTTCATCAGGGAAGGGACAGTATTAATCTTCAGGTGCCAGTAGGTATAGGGTTGGATGTGAAAATTAGTAAAAACGCTTATTTTAATCTCCAGGGAGAGTATCGATACAGCGCTGCAGAGAACAATAGTAATTTCAATTACGGCATTGGATTCAAATACTTCTTTGGACGAAAGATGGTGGACACGGTTGCGGTCATACCTTACGTTGCACCTATACCAGTGCCAGAACCTGAAGACACGGACGGCGATGGTATCTTGAATGAAGATGATGAGTGTCCGACCATCGCAGGACTGGCAGCATTTTATGGTTGTCCTGATACCGATAGTGACGGCATCCAGGATAGTCGTGATGACTGTCCGTTAGTCGCTGGTTTACTTGAATTTAATGGTTGCCCTGATGCAGATGCCGACGGCGTCCATGATGGAATTGACGATTGTCCAACTTTACCGGGATTAAAAGAATTTAATGGTTGCCCTGATTCAGATGGTGACGGCATTGAAGACAGTAAAGATGAATGCCCATCGATTGCAGGCCTTGCTCAATACATGGGTTGTCCAGATACCGATGAGGATGGTATAGAAGATAGAAAAGATAAATGTCCTTTAACACCTGGCCCTATTTCAAATGACGGCTGTCCGGTTATTGATAAAGCAGATCGGGAGATTTTAACTTTCGCCATGAAAGCTGTTCAGTTTCAACTTGGCAAAGCAACGTTAGTCAGTGATAGTTATAGTGTGCTAAACCAGATTGCCAATATCATGAAGAAATACCCGGATTATAATATTAGCATCGATGGCCATACGGATAACACGGGTTCCGCAGAGGTCAACAATAAACTATCTGCAGCAAGAGCTAAATCATGCTATGACTATCTGGCCGAGCGCGGGATTCCTACTAATCGGATGTCTTTTCAAGGTTTTGGCTCTAGTAGACCCATTGCCGATAATAGCACCTATTCAGGAAGGACGCTCAACCGCAGAGTCGAGTTTAATCTAGCACCAAACTGGTAGATTATCTGATTCCTTGTTGGTCAAGCCAGCGTTGGTAATTCCTTGCATTTACGTTGTGTGCGGAGAGTGTTTTTGCAAAAGCATGTCCAGAACCTTCATCTGTAGGTTTAGCGCAAAAGTATAAGTAGTCATGGTTCTCCTTATTTAAGACGGCATCAATGGAAGGGATGCCCGGCATATAAATTGGTCCGGGTGGCAATCCTAAATTTCGATACGTATTATATGGTGAATTCACCTCCAAATGGCTAAACAAAACTCTTCGTATCTCGAAATCTCCAAGTGCAAAAACAATTGTTGGATCTGCTTGTAAGGGAATACCATTTTTTATACGATTGAGGTAGACACCGGCCATTCTTGTTTTTTCAGGATTGTAATTTGTCTCTTTTTCTATGATGGAAGCAAGGGTATACACCTCTTCGCGCGTTAGACTAATAGCCTCTGCTTTTGCTTGTCTTTCTGCAGTCCAAAACCGGTCATATTCCTTAAGCATCCTGGTGCAAAATTCCTCAGGTGATACTGTCCAATAAAATTCATAGGTATTCGGAATAAAACGCGTTAGTCTCGTGGCAGGTATTGTTCCGGCAAGTGAATCAAAACTATTCTCCAAATAGCTGGTCAATTGAATGGAATCAAATTCGAGCTTTGCCGCCACACGCCCGGACATCTGCTGTATTGTTCTGACATTCTGAATCGTAACTTTTAACGGCGTCTGATCTCCTGATCGGAGCATGGAGATTAACGCTTTACTATTGGCTGGATGGGGGATACTATAACGGCCATGGCGAATCGTGACATCGTGATAGTTCATTTTTTCTGCCGTCCATCGAAACCGATTAGGGTGGTGGATTTGATCGTTAGAAATAAGACTGTCAATGACATCGTCAAGACTTGCCCCTGCCTGGATCAGTAGGATGTTCGTTTTAGGCGTCGCGTTGGTGACAATCGAAAACGGTCGTTGATAAAGTTGGTAGATATACATTCCACCTGCTACCAATAGCATCAATCCAATAATGAGAAGTATTCGTTTCAATCAAGAAGTTGTTATAATCAGGAAATGGTTCGGGAAGTTTAGTATTGTTCTTGGTCATTCGGGAAATCTCCGGAGCGAACATCCTTCACATAATCGCCAATGGCCTTGTGCATGGCATCATACATATTCAAATAACGACGTAAAAATCGCGGGTGGAAATCGTGCGTCAGACCAATCATATCATGAATGACCAAAACCTGTCCATCTGTACCATTGCCGGCACCAATTCCAATTGTTGGGATGGTTAATGTTTTACTTACTTCGGTTGCCAATGAAGCAGGTATTTTTTCCAGTACCAGGGAAAAACAGCCAAGTTCCTGTAATAGTTGAGAATCTTCGGTCAGTTTAGCCGCTTCTACTTCCTCCTTGGCCCGAACGACATAGGTTCCAAATTTATAAATAGACTGCGGAGTAAGCCCTAAATGCCCCATGACAGGTACACCAGCAGACAATATTCTGGTGATGGATTCACCGATTTCCTGTCCACCCTCCATCTTCACCGCATGGGCACCTGATTCTTTCATAATGCGTACAGCAGACTCCAGAGCTAGTTTACTGTTGCCCTGATAACTGCCAAAAGGGAGGTCAACAACCACAAGTGCCTTAGAAACAGCCCTGACCACTGAAGAAGCGTGATAAATCATCTGATCAAGTGTAATGGGTAGGGTCGTCTGGTGACCAGCCATGACATTTGAAGCACTATCGCCAACCAGGATGATGTCGATGCCGGCATCGTCTAGAATCCTGGCCATAGAGTAATCATACCCTGTGAGCATGGCTATTTTCTCCCCGGCTTCCTTCATTTCCTGGATCGTGTGGGTCGTAATCCTTTTTGCTTTGCTATGAACTGACATGTGGTTGGATATATTTTAATGAAAGCGACACTATCCATCAAAGATAAAAGCCCGATCGAATACAGGAAGGATTTGTCCCTTGGCTTTCAAATATGTCTAATTTGATAGGTAGAGAATCTTTAAAAGGTTACTTTTGGCGCATGAAATGGATCTTTTCGCTTGTTTTCGCTGGTTTTCTATTCACTGCATGTGATAATGACTTAGTTGTGATTGACGACTGGAAGGATATTCCGATTGTTTGGGGCTTTGTCAATAAAAGCGACACAGCTCATTATATTAGGGTAGAAAAGGCGTTTCTGGATCCAAATACATCGGCTTTTGTCATTGCTCAGATTGCTGACTCGCTCTACTATGATGATGCTACGGTGACGCTTAAGCGGATTGCATCAGGCCAGACCTATCTTCTCAATAGAGTTGATGGGAATCTAGAAGGTTATCAGCGAAAATCTGGCGTTTTTGTCAATGCCCCCAATTATTTGTACAAAATCAAGGCAAATGAAATTGATCTTGTGGCAGGCGAAAAGTATGCATTTTCGATGGTTAGAAATGGGATAGAGGCGCCGGTGACAGCCGAAACCATTATTCTGCCTTCCCCTGTATTAAGAAATCCTTCGTTAGGATCTTTGCTTTTGTTCAAACCAAATGTAAATTTTACTTTTTCCTGGAATCCAATTCCGGATGCAGGACTTTATGATATTCATATGCGATTTAACTATAGAGAAAAATCGCCCGAAACAGGAAATTTATTTAAGCCTTTTTCTATAGAATGGACGGTCGTTCAAGGATTGATCGAACCCACCTTTAAAATGAATGGCGTTGACTTTTATAATTCAATCAATGCCAATATTGATCATAATACCCAAGCTACACGACAGATATTGTCAGTGGATATCATTGTCTGGTGTGGTGGGGAGGAACTGTTACAATATATTAATGTCGCACTCGCGAATACTGGAATTACAAGTACCCAGGATTTTCCGGAGTATACCAATCTTAGTGAAGGCAAGGGTATTTTTACTTCACGTAATTACTCCGATAATATGGATTATGGGTTGAACGGTCAAACACTGGACAGCCTCAGAGACGGTAGCATCACGGGCCATCTTAATTTCCAATAGATAGTTTTAAAAATTTTTGAAGTTTCCTGCTTCAAGTCCCTTTCTGCCTATTTGTCAGTCAAATCAGGGTTGATGCTGACATATTCAGACACATTTTTCCTTTTTTGGCATAAAACAATGGCAAATATCCGCATGGCATAAGCCTTGATTAAGAAGGATATACGGATTAGTCATCCGTCTTGAAAAACTTAAAAAAACATAAGAAAATGGGTAAAATAATTGGAATTGATTTGGGAACTACTAATTCCTGTGTGGCTGTGATTGAAGGTAGTGAACCCACTGTGATCGCAAATGATGAGGGCCGAAGAACCACTCCTTCCATCGTTGCCTTTTTAGATAATGGCGAGCGAAAAGTAGGTGATCCGGCCAAAAGACAAGCCATCACAAATGCAACACGAACGGTGTATTCGATAAAGCGATTTATGGGGGCACGGTATAGTGAGATTGCTAAAGAAGCAGGTAGAGTTACATATCCTGTAATTGCCGGTCCAAATGACACCGTGAAAGTGGATATTGATAGCCGTCAGTATACTCCCCAGGAAATTTCTGCTATTGTGCTTCAGAAGATGAAGAAAATAGCAGAAGATTATTTAGGTGATACTGTTACAGAAGCAGTCGTTACGGTACCAGCTTATTTCAACGATTCTCAACGACAGGCGACTAAAGAAGCCGGTGAGATCGCAGGATTGAAAGTGAGTCGAATCATCAATGAGCCTACTGCTGCTGCGTTAGCTTACGGCCTTGATAAAAAGGACAAAGACATGACCATCGCGGTGTATGACCTTGGGGGTGGTACGTTTGATATCTCTATTCTTGAATTAGGAGAAGGGGTATTTGAAGTGAAGTCAACGAATGGCGATACCCACCTCGGAGGGGATGATTTTGATCAGGAAATTATCGACTGGTTAGCGGAGGCGTTTATTAAGCAAGAGGCAATTGATTTGCGAAAAGATCCGATGGCATTGCAACGCCTAAAAGAAGCTGCTGAGCGCGCTAAAGTGGAGCTATCAAGTGGTTTAGAGACAAGCATTACACTGCCTTATGTGACCGCTGTGGATGGTGTGCCTAAGCACCTCGACATGAAGTTGACAAGAGCTAAATTCGAGCAGATGAGTGCTAAGCTTGTGGAGCGTACACTAGGCCCATGTGCAGCAGCAATCAAAGACGCAGGTATAAGTAAAAATGACATTGATGAAATCATCCTGGTAGGTGGATCAACACGTATTCCCTCGATTCAGGAAGCGGTGGAGAAGTTTTTTGGAAAAAAACCAAGTAAAGGCGTCAATCCTGATGAAGTCGTAGCGATTGGTGCTGCCATTCAAGGAGGTGTCCTTAGCGGTGATGTTCAGGATGTACTTCTTTTAGACGTAACTCCATTATCCATGGGTATTGAAACTATGGGTGGAATTTATGATGTGGTCATTGAAGCAAACAGCACGATTCCTACTAAGAAATCAAAAGTTTATTCAACAGCATCGGACAACCAGCCTTCAGTAGAAATTCATATTCTTCAGGGAGAGCGCAAAATGGCTAAAGATAACAGGCCGGTAGGTAGATTCATCCTGGATGGTATCCCACCTGCCCCTAGAGGGACACCTCAGGTTGAAGTGGTCTTTGATATTGATGCAAACGGAATTTTGAGTGTTTCCGCTGCAGATAAGGGTACAGGTAAACAACAATCTATTCGTATCGAAGCAAGTACAGGATTGTCCAAAGAGGAAGTAGCGCGTATGAAAGCTGAGGCTGAAGCAAATGCAGATGCTGATAAGAATGCCGCTGAGCAAGCAGAGAAAATCAATGCCGCAGATGCACTTATATTCCAGACCGAAAAGCAATTGAAGGAATACAGTGACAAGATTCCGGCCGAAAAGAAGGAAACGATTGAAACAGCATTGGCGCAGTTGAAGACAGCGCATGCGTCCAGGGAATTAAGTCAGATTGACCCTGCTTTGGAAGCATTGAATACAGCATGGCAGGCAGCAAGTCAGGATATCTATCAGGCACAACAGGAGGCTGGTCAGTCAGCGGAAGGTGCAGCTGAAGGTGCAGCTGAAGATACTACTGCTGGTGGCAACGGGGAGACCAAAGAAGATGATGTCACTGATGTGGAATTCGAAGAGATGGATAACAATAAAAATTAGATACTGAATTGAATTAATTTAAAAAGGCGAAGAGCATGCTCTTCGCCTTTTTTGTTTTGTCAAATGTGATAGTGTAGTCGTTATCGAAAATTTATATACCTGAAGAGCAGCGTTACATACCCCTGACATAAGGCTTCGTATCCAGCGATGAGAAGTTTCCCTCCAGATATTGCAGATAGCCGGCCATCGCAATCATCCCAGCATTGTCTGTACAATATTGCATCGCAGGAAAATAAATATTCCAGTCGTTTTCTTTTGCAAGCACAGTGAGTTTATCGCGCAAACCGGAATTGGCTGCAACACCCCCGGCGATGGCAATTTCCTTAATATCGTATTGCTTCGCTGCCGATACTATCTTTCGTGTCATGATTTCGACAAGTGTATACTGGATACTCGCACAGATATCATTCAGATTGTTCTTGATAAAATCAGCATCCTTTTTCATTTCATCCCTGAGGAAATACATGATGGCTGTTTTGACACCACTGAAGCTAAAGTCTAACCCGTCAATTTGAGGAATAGGAAATGAAAAACGAGGTTCACCAAGTTTAGCCATTTTGTCTATCAGCGGTCCAGCCGGGTAGGGAAGACCCAATAATTTGCCAGATTTGTCAAAGGCTTCACCTACAGCATCATCTAATGTTTGCCCCAATACCTCAAATTCATTGTACCCCTTGACAAGCACAACCTGTGTGTGGCCACCGGAAACCGTCAGACATAAAAAAGGAAAGCCGGGTTTTGGCTCATCAATAAAATGGGATAAGACATGCGCACGCATATGATTGATAGCAATAAAAGGAATGCCCAGACTTAGCGCCAAAGCCTTAGCATAGCTAATACCTACCGTCAGCGATCCCATCAACCCGGGGCCGACAGTACAAGCTATTGCCTCTATTTGATGGCTTTGAATGTTGGCCTCACGAAGAGCCGCATCGACAACAATGGAAATATTCTCCTGGTGCATTCTGGAAGCGACCTCAGGGACAATGCCGCCATATTTGGCGTGGATAGCCTGACTGGCGATGATATTGCTTAAAACCACTCCATTTTGCATGACAGCAGCGGCCGTATCGTCACAGGACGATTCAATAGCCAAAATGCATCCTGTCGATTTCTCCATTGGGTAAAAATAGAACTATTATACCTTTAGTCTTTCCAACTTGTAAGAGAGAAATCTGTCTTTTTCAGGATTGTTTGAGAATTAAGAACATAAAATACTTCTAAAATCGATGTTCGTTATTCCGCTTAGCGGAATGTTCGGTGTTCAATCAGATTTGCTTGTCAATCTTTCCTTTTATCGTTTTCCTCACATGAAAATAGCTTTCATTTACTATTGGTTTTGGGGAAAAAGATGCTTTGAACTCGTGAGGATTCAACCCAAATACGAAATAGTTTTACCGAAATTCCCTATCATTGTTGGCTTGTATTTTGTTTATCTTAAGCAAGAATTTTATTTAATGACTGATCCTGCTAACCTGCCTGAACTGATTATTGCTTTGTCCCGTGACAAGGTCAGGTTGCAGCTTTTGGCCGATAAGGATGCAGGAAGAGAAGACTGGTCTGCCATTTACCCAATTGAGGCACTTTTTATGGAGGATCAACTTTCCCTTGCCTTTGATCATGCTTTAAATACGAACCCCTCGCTGATGGATCATTTTGATCGCGTTGAAGTGGTCCTTGTCGATAGGCCAAACCTTTGTTTGCCAAAGCGATATGCAGAAAATGATCAATGGCCTGAAATTGCAGAACGATACCTCAGATACAGGAATGGCGACGCCCTTATCGCTGATGCTGTACCATCAAGCAATGCGATTCTGGCCTATCAGGTGCCTATACGTACGATCAATCTTATTCACGAGTATTATGCCAAAGCGGATCACCTGCATCTGACGACTGTTGTTTGGAGCGCCATTGATGATCATATCAAAAAATTACCATCCGTTGGCCTTCGGTTGTTTTATCTGGTGACAGGCGATTCCTTAATAATTCTAGGTGAATCTGGTGGACACATGACCTTCACAAAGACTTACTTTGTTTCTGATAGCAAGGATTTACACTATTATATTTTAGCTTGCAATAAGTTGATGCAACCTGTTGAAAATTGGGCTGTTACGGTTGATAACGAACCAAACGACTTCATGGTCAATGAACTACCGGACTTTACGTTTGACCAAACACTTCCATTAGCTGAATTGCGTACGCTGATAGCAAGACACAGAGCATGCGCATCATAGGCGGAGAATGGCGAGGCAGACGTATCCAAATTCCATCTAAAAAGTGGCCTGTAAGGCCAACTACCGATTTTGCCCGGGAAGCATTATTTAATATTCTGGATAACCGATTGGACTATGAAAATTCAAGTGCTTTGGATTTATTCGGAGGAACCGGCATCCATTGCCTTGAACTGGCTTCGAGAGGCTGTAAGGATATTACTTATGTCGATCGCTATCGGCAGAGTGTGGAGTTCATGAAAATGATCGCCAAAGAGATGGATATTCCGCTGGAAGTGGTTTTGAGTGATGTGTTCAAGTATATTGGAAGATCGGAACGACAATGGGATTATATTTTTGCAGATCCGCCTTATGCAATGGATCAACTTGAACAATTTCCTTTAAAAGTGCTTAATGCAGGGATGCTCAATCCAGACGGTTTTTTTGTTTTGGAGCATATAGCCAATAAAAAGTTTGATAAAATCGAGGGTTTTATGGAAGCCCGACAATATGGACAAAGTGTTTTTAGCTTTTTTACCGCAGGATCGTAACTTTGCCCCCCACACATGAAGGATATACTTAAAGAAATAAAAATAGCTGCTGCTGAAGCCGTACTCGATATCTACAATGTAGAAATCGCTCCGGATGACTTTTTAGTCACCCCGACAAAAAAGGAGCATCAGGGAGATTATACATTGGTCACTTTTGCCATTGCTAAAACGTTGCGCCAGCCGCCCCCTAAGATAGCGGTGGCACTCGGAGAGTATTTGGAAGCAAACACACCGTGGGTCAGTGGTACTGAAGTCTTGCAAGGCTTTCTAAATATTTCATTAGGGGACGATTATTGGTTTTCATTATTACAAGAGATGAAAACGTCTCCCGATTTTTGGAAGCCGGTACAACCACAAGAAAAAATACTGGTGGAGTTTTCTTCTCCAAATACGAATAAGCCTCTCCATCTTGGGCATATCCGAAATATATTACTTGGCTGGTCGACCTACAAGATATTGCAAGCCTGTGGGCATCAAGTAAGCCGTGTCCAGATCGTTAATGATCGGGGAATCGCCATTTGCAAAAGTATGCTTGCCTGGAGCAATTTTAGCAATGGAAGCACTCCCGAAAAAGCAGGTATCAAAAGTGATCATTTTGTTGGCGATTGGTATGTTCGATTTGAAAAGGAGTTTGTCGCTGAATATAAAAAGTGGCAACTGTCGGCAGAGGCTAAAGAAATTTTTGAGAAGCAGAGCGACGCTGAATTAAATGAATCAGCATTCTATAAGTCGTATAAAAATAAATACTTCAATGAGCTAAGTCAGCTTGGCAAGGAAGCACGTGAACTACTTCTTAAATGGGAAGCAAATGATCCGGAGACGATTGCTCTTTGGAAAAAAATGAATGCCTGGGTGTATGCAGGTTTTGAAGAAACGTATAAAAATCTGGGTGTTGACTTTGATAAATTGTATTACGAAAGCGAAACCTACCTTTTAGGGAAGGGGATTGTCGATGAAGGAATCAGAAAAGGCGTTTTTTATCAAAAAGACGATGGATCGGTGTGGGTGGATTTGACGGAAGAGGGCTTGGATCACAAAATATTACTCCGTAGTGATGGTACCTCTGTGTACATGACGCAAGATGTTGGTACAGCACAACAACGATATAATGAGTTCGGTGCAAAACGTATGATATATGTGGTGGCCGATGAGCAGAATTATCATTTTCAGGCTCTCTTTGCGATCATGGCAAAATTAGGAGCTCCTTATGCCGATGGACTGCATCATCTTTCCTATGGAATGGTTGATTTGCCGGAAGGCAAAATGAAATCAAGAGAAGGAACGGTGGTGGATGCTGATGATCTGATGAAAACTGTGATTGACGAAGCAGATAGTGCAGCATCGGAACGTGAAGACACCGACCCTGAAATCATCAGAAGAATTGGGATGGCTGCTTTGAAATATTTTATCATTAAAGTAGATCCGCGCAAACGAATGACCTTTGACCCAAAAGCATCAGTGGATATGCAAGGGCAGACAGGGCCGTATATTCAAAATGCTTATGTGCGCATTCAATCGATATTGCGAAAAGTGGATGGACATCACGGCAGTTATGATGGCTATATCGTAAATGATGATGAAAAGTCGTTATTGAATATGTTAGGGCAGTGTGCTCATGTCATTGAGAGTGCCGCAAGAGAGTATAGTCCTGCCCTGGTCGCCAATTATGCATTTTCATTAGCAAAGGAATATCATCGTTATTATCATGAAGTGAAAGTGTTGCAAGCGGAATCTGAAGCGGCAACAAATTATCGTTTAGCATTGATCGAGGTGGTTGGCGAAGTACTGAAACATACAATGGATTTGCTGGGGATTGACATGCCGGAACGCATGTAATAGCACATAAGGAATTTGTTTGAATTATTAAGGAGATTGAGATTAGAAATTATGGAAGAGACGAGATCATTAAATTTTATTGAAGAATTCATTGAGGAGGATATTGCCAATGGCAAGCATGCAGGGCGTGTACATACGCGTTTTCCACCTGAACCAAATGGATTTCTTCACATAGGGCATGCCAAAGCTATCTGCATTAATTTCGAATTAGCGAAGAAGTATGGTGGAAAGACTAACCTTCGTTTTGATGATACGAATCCTGCCACAGAAGAAACAATGTATGTGGATGCTATTCGTTCAGATATCAAGTGGCTTGGCTATGATTGGGAAGATCGGGAGTTTTATGCTTCAGATTATTTTGATCAGCTCTATGCGTTTGCTTTGGATTTAATTGATAAGGGACTGGCGTATGTTGATGACAGTACCGTCGAAGAAATTGCAGATCAAAAAGGTACACCTACAACACCAGGAAAGAACAGTCCGTATCGAGATCGTACGATAGAAGAGAATAGAGATCTTTTTACCCAAATGAAAGAGGGTAAATTCCCTGATGGAGCACGTGTCCTGCGCGTAAAAGTGGACATGTCTTCACCAAATATGCATATGCGCGATCCTGTCATTTACAGAATCAAAAGACAAAACCATCATCGTACCGGCGATAAATGGTGCATCTATCCAATGTATGATTTTGCCCATGGGCAGAGTGATAGTATTGAAGGCATCACGCATTCACTGTGCTCGCTCGAATTCAGACACCATCGGCCATTGTACGATTGGCTCATACAAAACTTAGAAATCTTTCCCAGTCGACAGATTGAGTTTGCACGAATGAATGTAACCTATATGATTACTTCAAAAAGGCGCTTAATGCAGCTTGTTAACGAAGGATTAGTTTCAGGATGGGATGATGCGCGCATGCCAACGTTAAGTGGCTTGCGCCGGCGTGGTTATCCACCTGCTGCCATTCGAACGTTTTGTGATAAAGTGGGTGTGGCCAAACGAGATAATTGGATTGAAGTTGAATTGTTGGAGTCTTGCGTAAGAGCAGAGCTTAATCAAACCGCATTGCGTAGAATGGTCGTGCTGGATCCGATTAAACTAATCATCACCAACTACCCTGAAGGGCAAACTGAAATGCTTCCTTCGGAAAATAATCCGGAAGATGAAAATGCAGGCATGCGGGATATGCCATTTAGCCGCGAGCTATGGATAGAGCAAGCAGATTTTATGCTTGATCCCCCCAAGAAGTTTTTCAGACTGGCTCCGGGCGCTACTGTCCGACTCAAAAGCGCGTATATTCTCACTTGTGAGCATACGGTCATCGATGAAAAATCAAAAGAGGTAAAGGAAATACATTGCAAGTATTACCCGGATTCAAAGAGTGGATCCGATACAAGTGGTATAAAGGCCAAAGGAACACTTCACTGGGTCAATGCAGCAACTGCTGTAGACGGAGAGGTGCGTTTATTAGATCGATTATTCACTTCGGAAAATCCATTGGAAGAAGGGGCTGACTTTTTAAGTAAGGTGAATCCGGATTCAATGCAAGTGCTCAATAATGTAAAATTTGAACCATCCATGGCCGATGCCAAAATCGGGGATGGTTTTCAGTTTATGCGGCAGGGATATTTTACGAAAGACCGGGATTCAACAGCAGAAAAACAAGTTTTTAATCAAACAGTTTCTTTGAAAGAAGGATGGACTGCTAAGAACAAGTAAGTTGAGGGTTTAATGACCGATTAAAAACTTACAAATAATCCCATGCGCATGGGACTATTGGGGTCGTTGTCGACACGCGTTCCGATTTCAATTGAAAGATTTTCGTCAACATCAAATCCTTTAAGGTGGGCATTGACGAACGCATCAATCCCATTGGCAAGCCAAACCAACGAAAAACCTATAATCGAAAGCTGTTTGTCTGCATTTGCCTGATCGCGAAGTAGTTTTAGCCTGGTAGGATCTGTTATTAATTCCAGGTCGCTACAGTCGTCGGGATAGTCTATAGTGGTCCCATCGATACTAGCGATATATCCATCTTTAAGACAATTGTATCTTTTCGTATTATAGATCATCAGGGCACCCATTCCACCC
>JBBKWA010000168.1:0-7242 GCA_037968695.1 Saprospiraceae bacterium | reverse complement strand
AATCCTGTTGTGCCATTCAATGGAATTCTGTATTCAATATTATCCTGTCCATTGGCACTCGCTGCACCAAAATCAGGATCGGTTTTCGCGTCACCGTAAATGGCGATCGTATCGATAGCGTGGTGATCTAATTTAAATCCTGTTGGTAATAAGCGATTATCCTTAAATGGTTTGAATGCTGCATTTAATCGGGTGGTTAAATGCCCGGTGAGATCAGACATCACCAATTCATAAATCTGGACGTCGTCAGCAGAATAGGATATTTGATGATGCGGTTCGAAAGGATGATCTCTACCGGCGATCACCCCGTCTTCACTTAAGGCGCCGTTAAGGTATACGACTTCATTTGAAGAAGCGTCTCTTAATACTACTTCTAACCACGCGAGCCTGCTTGGGTAACCTGATGGTAGTTTATGGCCTGCTTTATTTTTTACGCTAAGCGAAACATACAAGGTGTCCTGAAAAACGGTGTAGGAGGAAATGCTTAATGAACCTGCCATGGACAGACTTTTTCGATTGTATTCGATGGATTCATCCCAGGCGTGATCGCTTTCAGCTTTTGGTAGCCCCAATTCTTTTTTATTCTCCCGCATGATTTCGAGCATGGCGGTATTGGCACCATATATTTGATGCAGACCATAGGGTTGTCTTGGGTCCAATGCAGCAAAATCTGTGGCGATGATGACACCTTCCTGCAAGAAGGGCATATGGCATGTTTGGCATTCTTTTCCTTGCGCCGGGTAAATTGAATTTAGCCATTCATGGTAGGTGGCTTGCTCAACGAAAAAATCTCCTGAAGGCGTGCCATCCGGTTGCAAAGTCTCTGTAATCAGTGTATGACAGCCGGCACAAACCTCGCTTTCAAACATATGCTCAGAGAATACCGGGTCAAATCCCACATAGATTTGCATCGGGCCTTGAAAGGGATTAGGTAAGTGACCGTAGATGACTCTGTTTGTGTCCAGAATGAAATCGCCGGAGAAAAACTGCCCCGGATTTTCACGGGATTGTTGATGACAGGCATTGCAGGATACGCCATCCAATCCAAGACTATCCCCGAGCATCATCTCGTAGGTGTACGATCGGTTGTCCAGCGCTGCCTGATAATTCCCTAAAGGGGCATGGCATTTTAAGCAAGTAGACTCAATGGCGGATTGGGCAGCAGGGTAGTGATTGACTTCGTCGATGACGGTGGCGCGCCAAAAGGGATCTCTTGCTGCAAACCCCATCATGCTGATCTGCCAGTCGTCAAAAATGCTCACATCATTGCCATCTTTATCTACCATCGCCAATCCTTTTTCGTCTACGCCATGGCATCCACTGCAATGAGAGGAATGCGCTACTTTCTGTTCTGAAGGGACAGGATCCCTGTACTGGCCAAACAAGTCAAAAGGATCTGTCAGGCTTAAGAGCATAACAACGGCACACAGCAATAGCGCAAATGAATATTTGACCATGGGTTAAAATTAGTTTATTCCTGCATCAAGGGATGACCTATTAGCGGCAAATAACCGACATCAAATGGTTTTATTTGGTTAATCACCCCTTTATATTAATTTAGCAATTAGTTAAGTACCTTTAAATGGTCTTTATTTCTCAATGATAAACCAATAATGAAAAAAATTCTATATCCGACGGACTTTTCAGAGACCGCGGAAAATGCTTTCATCTTTGCCCTTCAGATTGCAGATCACCTGGGCGCCTCCATAGTTACTTTACATGCTTTTAATAAACCGGATGTCAGTCAGATAAATCTGCCTCCTATGCTTAGTGAGGTGTATGACTCCATTGATTTGGAGGAGTTTGAAAGTTACGAGGACGAAGTGCCGATATTGAGAGATATTGCGTCTGACAATGGCTATTACCATGTACCGATGGTCCATGTATTGGAAGAAGGTGCACCGGTGTCCGCTATTTTACGAACATCAAATAGAAATAAGGCAGATTTGATTGTCATGGGTGCGACAGGCGCAGGCGCGATGGAAGCTTTCTTTTTCGGTACAGTGTCCGGAAAAGTTTTGGAAGAAGCGCATTGCCCGGTAATTGTCGTTCCGGATACGGCTGAATTCGATGGTTTGATTGACCATATAGGTATCACGACCAATTTTTCAGAAAGTGATGGGTTGCTTATTGAAGCAGTCAGAAATTTTCAGAAGCATATGGGTGGCCAGTTACATGTGATTCATATCAATACGACTGAAGATAAAGACGTCGAAGAGCGTATGAAGTCCTTTTTGGAACCTTGGAAAAGTGATAAGCATATTTCCTCCCATTGCATTGATCATAAAGATATCAACCAAGGGCTTGAAGCCAGTATGAAGGAGTTGAATATTGATCTGCTCGCAATTCTTTCTCACAGACGCACGTGGTTTGATGAACTCTTTGAAGTCAATAGGGCAAAAGAACTGTCTTATAGTTCGTCGATACCCTTGATGGTTTTCCAATTAGAAAATCTCAAAAAGTAAATTAAAACAAACAGCACGTTGTTTGACTACAATCGGGATGAGACCTATTTCATACTGGCATCGCGTATTGCCTTAAATTCAGAACCTTCTCTCCATTTTGGCCAATCCTGATTGTTTGCCAATTCTTCTGCAACATGCATGTAGAGATTAGCGTCCTGGACGATGCCGTCTAATTCGAAACTTTCAGGAGTGAATTCATCCGCAGGTAAATGGTATCGCGTTGATCGGTATTCGGAGGACTTTTCTTTTGCATATTCTATGCCTTTTTCGCGATGATCATACTCACCCTTTGCATACAGCGCGGGAATACCTACTTTCGCAAAATTGAAATGATCTGAACGAAAGAAATAGCCTTTTTCAGCATCCTGATCGGGAAGAACATATCTGCCTTGTTTTTCGGCATAACGTCCTGCGTAGTCCTCCATTTCACTTTGACCATAACCGACGATGCTTAGGTCATTCATCAAACCATAAGTGTTCAGCCCATCGATATTGATATTGGCGACAGTTTGTGCCGGAGGGAAGATTGGGTTTGCACCATAATAGGCGGAACCGAGTAAGCCTTGTTCTTCAGCAGTCACCCAAAGGAAAACCACATTTCGCTTAAATGGGCCTGATTTTTTCATGCTTTCAGCGATGGCCAGGAGTGCGGCTGAGCCAGATGCATTATCACGGGCGCCATTATAAATAGAGTCCCCGTCGACCACAGGACCAATACCCAGGTGATCCCAGTGCGCTGAGAAAATGATATAATCATCGGTCTGCTCTGTACCCGGTATAACCGCTATTACATTTTTTGAAACATTCTCATTGATCGTATTTCGGATACTCATTTCAACCTTGTACGGCAAAGCGATAGCTTTGAATCCAGGTTTTCTGGCATCGTGCATAGCGGTCCTAAGATCGAGCCCGGCACCTGCAAAAATTTCTTTTGTGGCATCCAGTGATAGCCAACCCACCATCTCACAATGCTGCTTCCCTTCTGTTTTTAGATTTAGTTTGGCGCCACTTCCTGATCCACCGATGACGGCCCAGGGATATCCGGCCATGCTGGCTTCATGCATCACCAGGACGCCGGCGGCGCCTTGACGTGCAGCTTCTTCATACTTATACGTCCATCGACCGTAATAGGTCATGGTGCTGCCCTTGAAAAAAGTGGAATCTTCGCTTCCCAGACCAGGATCATTGACGATGACGATGACCGTTTTGCCTTTTACATCAAGGCCTTCGTAGTCATTCCAGTTGTATTCCGGAGCGACGATACCATATCCGCAGAATACTAAGTCGGATCCCTTGATATTGATTTCTTCCACAGGGCGCTGCGTGTAGGCAGCAAATTGATCGCTGAGTTTTAAGGAGATATTAGTAGCACCGGTCAGCTCCATAGTGGGGGAGGTTTTCCCGTCGATTTCTATCAAAGGCACATCTTGTGTATAGGAAGTTCCGTTTCCGGGGGCGAGTCCTATTTTTTTGATTTCCTGGATCAAGTAATCCACTGTCTTCGTTTCGCCATCTGTAAATGGCTTTCGCCCCAGATACTCATCAGAAGATAAAGTCACGATGTGTTGCTTAATTGTTTCTTCCGAAACGGAGCTTTCGCTTGCGGTTTTAGTGTTTTCTTTGCACGAGATAACGGCGAAGCAGAGGAGTAGTGGAATCCAATTCAATTTCATAAGTTCAATATTTCGAACGAAGGTAATAAAAGCAACACTTCCTATCGCAAGGACTCTACAGACGGAATAGTATGACCTACAAACAGACAATCGACTATCTCTTTTCGGCGCTGCCTATGTATCAGCGGGTAGGAGCGGTGGCGATAAAGAAGGATCTGAAAAACATCCAGCTGCTGTGTGCTGCACTCCATGCGCCTCAGGACAGCTTCCCTACTATCCATGTGGCGGGAACCAATGGCAAGGGGAGTACGGCGCATATGTTGGCGGCCGTATTTCAGGCGTCGGGTAAAAAAGTCGGACTGTATACCTCACCACATTATGTCGATTTTCGCGAGCGTATCAAGGTCAATGGCGAAGAAATTTCCACAAAAGAGGTAATTCGTTTCGTAGAGAAGCATAAAGCGCAATGGGAAGAAATTAGACCTTCCTTTTTTGAGATCACGGTGGCTTTGGCATTTGATCACTTCAGAAAAGAAAAAGTAGATATAGCGATCATCGAAACCGGGTTGGGAGGCAGATTGGACTCGACGAATATCATCACACCATTGTTGTCTGTAATTACCAATATTGGTTTTGACCACATGCAGATGTTGGGCGATACGTTGGAAGCTATTGCCGGTGAAAAGGCAGGCATCATCAAACCCGGTATTCCTGTAATCATTGGTGAGTGGAATAAAGCCACTGCAACCGTTTTCAAAGCAAAGGCTATAAAAGAAAAATCGCCCATCCATTTTGCTTCCAGGCATATCACACTTGAACGCAAAAGCCAATCTGGATCGAATCAAAAATTTAGTGCCCGAATTCGCAGTGAGAAATGGTTTGAAGAGCTGGTTTTGGATCTGCACGGAGACTACCAAAAGACGAATCTCCGGACGGTTTTGGAAGTGCTGTTCCAGTGGAATCACTATTATCCCAACCAGAAAATTAACAACAGTGCTATCCGCAATGGATTGAAAAATGTTAAAAACTTAACAAATATTAAAGGCAGATGGATGGTGCTGCACCAAAAACCGCTCGTCATTACGGATGCGGCACACAATGCTGAGGGACTTAAGGCCATTCTCCCGGAGTTATTAAAATTGCCGGTTGAAAAGCGGCATTTTGTCCTTGGGCTGGTCACAGAAAAAGAAGCGGATAAAATTTTAAAACTTTTTCCAAAAAGGGCTCAATACTATTGGTGTAAGGCAGATATCCCCAGAAGTAAGCCTGTACATGAGCTTCAGATGGCGGGAATGGCACGTGGTTTGAAGGGAAATAGCTTTGAAAATGTGAAGAAAGCCTATCGTGCAGCGATGCGCTCAGCGGGTAAATCAGATTTGATTTTTGTCGGGGGAAGCAGCTATGTCGTTGGGGATTTATTAAAACATTGGCATGAACATATTATTTAAAGTTGCGTTAATATCACGAAATAAGTCAATGTATAAGCCCTTTAGCGGTAACTTTGGCATCAAATAAACAATAACAAAAGATATGAAAGGATTACAATTGGCATTGGTGTTTGTGTTGTTTGCGGGAGCAAGTATGGCGCAATCATCTGATTACAAAGCTGGAAATGAAGGTTGGATGGTTGATCTTGATGAAGCGTATGCCGCCTCAATTAAGCAAGGAAAGCCGATTATGGCCAATTTTACCGGAAGTGACTGGTGTGGATGGTGCAAGCGTTTGACTGCTTCTGTATTCTCAAAGCCTGAGTTTAAATCATGGGCAAAGGATCACGTGGTGCTTCTTGAGCTGGATTTTCCTCGTAAATCGCAACTTCCTGAAAAATACAGAAATCAGAACGGAAGCCTCCAGCAGGCCTTCAAGGTCACAGGATATCCTACAGTTTGGGTATTTAACCTGAACAAGGAAAATGGCACCGGACAATACCAGATTGATGCTTTAGGAAAGACAGGATATGCTCCTTCTGTAGCAGAGTTTACTGGTGCGGTCGATAAGTTTTTGACAAAATAAAGTAATAGCAATTCAGGTCAGTTCAATTGATATTGAAGCTGGCTCTTGAAATCAAATAAAATTCCCTGTTTGGGGTTTTTAAAAAGAAGTCGCTGTACAGTGGCTTCTTTTTTTTTTGTTTTTTTTCCAGATCCTTTACTATTAACAATTAAGCATTAACCATTAATCTTTCTGCCCTTTTTAATTAGTGATGAGTGATAGGTGATGAGTGATTTAGCTTTTGTTAATATTTGGTCACAGGTCTCAGGTCTGGCGTCTGATATCTATTTTAAATGGGGAATTGTTTAAGGTTTAAGGTTGAATGTTGAAGGTGTCGCACCTCCGGCGCTTGGTGGAGTTTTGAGTTACATACGCTATGCTCTTCGCTCTATGCTCATCGCCCTTCTGCCCCTACCGCGTCCAAAAGCCTCAGTGCTTTCGGAAAGGGGGTCATGAGATTTAGTAGTGAACTAAAACATTTCATAATTAATATTTAACCATTCACCATTAATCTTTCCGCCCTTTTTATTTAGTGATTAGCGATATGTGATGAGTGATGAGGTGATTTGTTTAAATGTTTAAGGTTTAAGGTTTTATGTTTAGGGTGTAGTGTTTAGGGTTTAATGTTTATGGTCTCAGGTCTCAGGTCTGGGGTCTCATATCTAATTTAAATGGGGAAATGTTTAAATGTTGAATGTTTAGGGTGTAGTGTTTAGGGTTTAATGTTTATGTCTCAGGTCTAAGGTCTTGCGTCTGATATCTAATTAGTGATTTGTTTAAATGGTTAAGGTTGAATGTTGAATGTTTAGGGTTTAATGTTTATGGTCTCAGGTCTCAGGTCTGGCGTCTGATATCTAATTAGTGATTTGTTTAAATGTTTAAGGTTGAATGTTGAATGTTTAGGGTTTAATGTTTAAGGTCTAAGGTCTCAGGTCTGATATCTATTTAGTGATATGTTTAAATGGGAATTTTATAAATTCCGTTAACCGTTAATCTTTCCGCCCTTCTGCCTCTTCCGCCTCCCCGCTGTGCATCCGCCTCAGGCGGATGTCGGGATCTTCGCTTCGCTACGACTTCCTCTCTTCTGCCCTTTTTAATGAGAGATGAAGTGATTTAATAAATAGCCCGTCAGCGAAATCAAGAATTTTATAATTAACAATTAACATTTAATC
>JBBKWA010000167.1:0-4320 GCA_037968695.1 Saprospiraceae bacterium | reverse complement strand
GTAGAAGCTATTGATGAATTATACGAAGGTATTCGCCTTGCTTGTGATGCATATGAAGTAGATTTAGTTGGAGGAGACACTACTTCTTCCCCTACCGGGCTGATCATCTCCGTAACCGCAATTGGGAGTGTGGCGAATGACCGCATCACTTATCGGAGCGGGGCAAAATCCGGGGATATACTTTGTGTGACAGGTGATCTGGGCTCAGCTTATCTGGGGCTGCAAATATTGGAAAGAGAAAAACAGGTGTTTCTTGCGCATCCGGAAATGCAGCCTGAACTCAGTGAAAAAAAATATTTGGTCGGCCGTCAATTAAAACCTGAAGCTCGATTGGAGTCAGTGAAATACTTTGAAAAATCCGGATTGATTCCCACAGCGATGATCGATTTGTCTGATGGCCTGGCTTCAGACCTTATGCATATATGTAAATCATCTGGAGTAGGTGCTTTTGTTGAAGAAGCCCAGGTGCCAATTCATGATGAGGCACGTTTGCAGGCAATCGAATTCAAACTTGATCCGATCACCTGTGCCCTCAGTGGAGGAGAGGATTATGAATTACTTTTTACAGTTGATCCCAAAGACCTGGATAAAGTCAGGTTCATGGAAAGCGTATATATCATAGGTGAGATGACACCAAAAGAAGATGGTATCCAGTTACACACCAGTGGAGGAAATATACATCCAATCACAGCGCAAGGATGGAAGCATTTTTAAGGAAACAAAGAAATCAAAAACCTAAACTAAACGCATCGATTTTGAGAAATCGCTGATCACTCGATTCTTTGTTTTAAATGGAATTATCATCAGACACTGAGTTTAGGAAGTTTAGTATTGTCCCCTACGGTGACAAAGTTTAGGGAGTTTAGTTTTTTAATCTTTCTAAACTTTTCTAAACAACAGGTACCAGAGGTCCCGAGTGCTAAACTTTCTAAACGCTTTGATTTTGAGAAATCACTGATCACTCATCACAAAATAGCACCAACACAAGAACAAGAAGTTATAACACTTATAATGGGGGTATACCCCTATTGTTTTTCTTCAAATTAATGTGTATATTTGGAGGAGATGAATTGCTTGCCCTACTCTAAAGTGAAAACCTAAAAGTTGTGGACTATCATATCTTGAAAGTCCCAACGTTAAAAAATTTATTTGCTGCTATCATCCTAAAATATCAGGTGAGATGAGCTATATCTAATACATACTACAGCGTAGTGCATCAGTGCATCAGTGCATCGCTCTTCCTGTTTTTGGTTGATTCCTGTGAGTGTTTTTCGTTTGTTTTGCTCAGAGATCATTGCCAATGCTTCTTTCTATCCCGTATCAGATTTTATCATTGTGCATACTGTGCACTTGCCAAAATTGATGTGGTATCTATCCCGGATCAATCTGCAGAAGCAAGACTTGTATATCATCGTAATCTATCCCATAAAGGAAAACTACCCGTACGAATCCGTGAGGTATTGCCCTCTTTCCGGTACCCCACCGAAAAGAGGGAGCGCTCAGTGAGCAACTTTTTGGGGGACAAAGCTAGAAACCAACTACCCAATAAGGAACTAGCATTTGTTCATCAAAAAATATTTTACAATGAAAAATTTAATTCAATTTAGTATTTTGTTCTGCATGACTATTTTGTTCATGCTTACCGCATGTGATCAGGGAAATGATCAAAACAGCCCTGTCCTGTTATCGAATGATAATGATCCAATATCGAATCGTGGCGATTGTGATGCCTGTCCGGGAGCTAACGAGTGTTGCTGTGTTATTGAGTGGCTCAGCGGGACTGGAACCTTTAAGCTTTGTGGCACGTCCGATGGTGATGCAGTATCATGTGAAATCACGGGATCTAATTGTGGTAATGATATCGATGGACTAGAGCATACATCCTTTCCCCTGAACGTGAATAATAGACGTGAAGAATTCTGTATGGATGAGGGTATGGCGTTCCAGGTTGAACGAATTGATGCTGGTATCTCCGATGTCTATACGAGGATATCTTGTACAAATGATGCAGCTAATCCACAATGGGTTTATAAAACATTCCCAAGTAGTGCAAAGGCTTTATATGATGTAGATGACGACTGTCTATTAACTGAGTGCAATTAATATTAACTGGGGATGTTGAGGGCTTTAGTTCCGTTTGTTGAGCCATGGCCCTCAACTTACCTTCTAAAATAATGAAATAATAAATGAGTGCAATAAAGCATCTGTTTTGCCTTGGGGCTGAAAATATTCATTTTAAGAAGATTAGAATACTGGTCATATTCTGCATCATCACTTTTTGCACCATTCCAATTTTTAGTCAGTCTTATTATGGTGATGCATTGTTTACATCATTCGAGTTTTTAATAGATGAACCACCCTGCAGTTGCACTTTGGAACCAATATGTCAAAGTGAATGGAGTTTTGATCATGCGGCTACATACTCCTATGAGGGAATTTTTTTTACTGGAGGAGGCCCAAGAATTGCTCAAAAAGACCCGCTTACCTGCGATTGGTCCTGGGTGACTCCACTGTGGCCAGATTTAAATTTGTCAGGACTCGTTACAACCGGAAACGGGATATTCTATGCCATCGCTTGGTCCGGTAATGAGGTTTATGAAATCGACGTGTCTAACAGTAGCTATTCCATTGTGGGTAATTCTCCTTATTCTAGTATTTTTGAAGGTGGTGAACTGTGCTTGTACAATGGCGAAGTGTATTATTTGTCTGACAATGGGATTGTTCGTTTGAATACCAATGATCCGGCTGCCAGTGAATTAATTCCAACATCAGAACTGTCAGGTTATTTTGGATTAACTGCTTCACCCTGGTGCAATACTCTTTTGGCAACTAAGGGAGATCCTGGTTGGGATTATATGGAGATTCACTTAATCAATATTGTAGACGGAAGTATTTCTGTCTTATGTTCGGGGCTCAATGAAGGCCTTCATGCCTTCACATCAATGTATGAGTATGCCAATCCTGCACCTTGCGCTCTCACCCTGGATCTCGATTGCAATGATGACAACTCCACCAGTTACTTTGATTGTCTTTCTACTGAAGGTGTCCCGGTAGCCGATGAGGATATCCGCCTCTTTGCAGATGATTGGATGGAAGAGATGACCATCACGATCGCAACTCCTGTCCCTGATGCTCCTGAAGAGGTCCTCGTCATGACCGGAGCTATTCCTAATATTGATGCGACCGGATCCGGTACTGAGATGATCACCCTGACCAATCTTGGAGGTGCATCTATTGAAGATTTTAAATCAGCCGTACACTTGATACGGTATCAAAACTTATCCACTGCACCCACTGCAGGGATTCGTACGATTGAGGCCCAATTTACCACTGCAGCAGGATCAGTCAGCGATATCGCTGAGTACTATGTGGATGTCAGTGATATCCCATCAATTCTTGTTGATCTCGGTCCTGATACCGAGATCTGCGATGGCTCTACCCTGACCCTCGATGCCGGCAACCCAGGAGCTACCTATGAATGGTCCACCGGAGATGACACCCAATCTATCACTGTCAATCAATCCGGACAGTATATCGTCACGGTCAGCAATGGTGTGTTGTGCCCCGGCATGGATACAGTGGTCATAGATGTACTACCCAATATTGATGTTTCACTAAGTGGCGATATCTACATCTGCGACAATCAGCCAGCCACACTGATCGTGCAGACCGATACACCCTTTGCTTTGGACATCGAGATACAAGCTAATCCTGGCGGTCCTTTTATTTTTAATGATGTCACAGACAACTTCACCTTTATCGATCTTCCTGTGGAGGAAACCACCTATACGATCATATCCGTGATACCTTCACAACCGGCCTGCATCACGATATCAGATCCGGTGCAGATCATAGCGGTCTTTCCTTCCTTCAACTTTGAGGTAGATACATCCCTTTGCGATGGGGATAGTATTTGGTTGGGCTTTTTCTGGGAGTCCACACCGGGTTCATACGAAAATCTTCTTCAGACTTTTGATGGGTGTGATAGCTTTGTCACAACACATATCACGATACTACCTGCAGTTCAGATCGCACTACACTCCAATACTTGTGATTCTTCGGAGGCTGGTGTGTTTATCACGCATCTCGACAATCCAAATGGGTGTGATACGGTAGTGACGACAACGGTGACGTTGTTGCCATTGGATACCACTCATCTGATGGCCTCATCCTGTAGGATTGCAGAGGTGGGTGTGATGATTGACACTGCAATTAATATGAATGGATGTGATAGCCTGATCATCACAACAACAGATTATGTTCCTCCTGGGGATACAACATATCTGTACGCCGAAACCTGCGATTCGACACAGATCGGTG
>JBBKWA010000166.1:0-3732 GCA_037968695.1 Saprospiraceae bacterium | reverse complement strand
GTATTGTTACAGGACGTAATTTTTTAATTGTATGTATTCGTTAGAAATCAAAGCTCAATATTTCTTACTCGGTGATTAAAAGTTTAATACTATTTTGTTTTTGACTTGTAAATATTCGTAAAAAATAAGTTCCTGGCAGTAATTCCTTTGGCAAATCAATATGTTGTATATAGTTCCCAGCCTTATGATTTCTATTCTTAAAGTATGACGCTACTAAAATTCCATTAACATCGTGCAATGCGAGGGAGATATATTCTTCCTCTCTAAGACTATAGCTAAGAAATGAGATTCCTGCAGCGGGATTTGGAAACAAACTTACGGAACCATTCAAAAATGGCAGATTGGTATAGCTGACTGTCGTCCCTGGCAAATATCTTGCTAGCGCAAAAAGTAAAGTATCATTTTTGTTCACTATTGAATCAAATTTAATATTATACGCAATTCCCGCAAGGACTATTTTTCCATCTTGCTGAAGTAGCATTGCCGTGGAAGCGCTTTGCGCATTAAAGTTTGTTATTACTTTTCCATTTTCACCAAACTCAGAATCCAAATTGCCGTTCGGTTTCAACCTGACTAAAGAAAAATTCTGATATTCTTCTTGCGCTGATGCTCCTGCAATTAGAATATTTCCATTTGAATCTATAGCAACTGCTTCAGCACTATTATAGCCACTATCAAATGAAACTAAAACCAGTCCCTCTTCACCAAAACTTTGATCCAAGATCCCATCTTCGCCATACCTTGCAATAGCAAATTTTCTAGGAGACTGAGAATAACCAGCAAGAACTATTTTGCCATCTTTTTGAATGGCAATGGCATTTGGTAAGTCGTAGCTGGTATTAAAATCAGTAGTTGTTCTCCCGTTTGTTCCAAAAGATTTGTCAAGTGATCCATCAGGAAGATACTTGGCCATAGCGAAATCATCATCCAGTACATTATTGCTGTAAGAGTAGCCTGTAACAATAAATTTTCCATTCGCTAGCAATGCAATTGCTTTAGCATTATCCCCTGAATGATTTGAAATATCGGTCCGAACAATGCCATGATATCCGAATGTAGAATCTATCGAGCCATTTGCTAAGTAACGAATGATGGCAAAATCACTATCCAATTCAGGTCCCGATCCATAGTCATCAGCCCCGCCTGCAACTAAGATTTTGCCATCATTCTGAATGACTAAATCTTCCACGTAAACTGAAGCAGAGTCGATAGATGTTATAATCTTTCCGTTTTGGCCAAAATCAAGATCTAATGAGCCATCGACATTATGTCGCATAACCGCAAAATTGAAGATATTCTTTCCTCCATTGCCAGCGGATACGATCTTGCCATCGGATTGAATGGCCAATGCAGACATGTGATCAAAGGAATTTTCAAAATCGGAAAGTACGATTCCATGGACTCCAAAGGTTTCATCGAGGCTTCCATCCGGCTCGTATCTAACCAGTGCAAAATCATTATTGGAATCTCCGCCTACTACTATTTTGCCATCACTTTGAATTGCCATCGGTTCAGCCGAGTTTAATCGGAATCCAAGATTGGTCACGACTTTTCCATTTTGACCAAATCCCATATCGAGGTTGCCAGCCTGTCCTGATATAAATCGAATATTGGTCATGATAAAAACAAGTACTATTAGAAATATTCTCATCCTTTAAGTATATAATTTATTCATCTTGAAATGTCCTCTAACGTTCAAGTACATGCGTCGTGGCGGCTATTAGCCGTCATGATCGTCATGTACATTGTGTGTGCCTCGAATGGCAAACGCCTCACTAAAGTAGCTGAAAAAGTGAGGGAGTAATAATTCTGAGAGGAATTAATTAGCTAGTGGAGTGAAAGTCTCCTATACGCCTGAGTAACGTCAGGAAGTATTAGTAAGTCGCAAGTCAGCTTGTCGTGAGACATATGATGAAGTAAGCGAGACTACAAAGGTCGGTTCCGACGAACAGGAATCGGATATGAGGCATTAAGAGATTGGGTAAGGTGGCACATCATACCAACGCCCACGAGGAAGTCTATTAATGTAGATCCGGCGGAAATTGACCGAAAGCTAATTGTCTTACCGAGGGAGATCTCAAACTGCAATCAATGCAGCTTGAGAAGTCAGCAGAAGTCATAGTAGTTCTGATGGTTGTCAGGACGAAGGACAGAACGTTAATAGACCTTAAATGAAGATGAGAGTCAATCCATACAAAAGATAGGTTTCTAAATGGATTGATAGCTGATCATTAAGAGAGGTCGTCAAAGTGCTTTATGATAGAGTTATTGTTAAACAAAAGGAATCTGAATCTGGCATATGAGAAGGTTGTTGCCAACAAGGGAGCGGGAGGAGCAGATGGAATGCAAGTAAGCGAACTAAAAGCTCATCTCGAATCTTATGGCAGTGCTTATCAAGGTCAGATACGAAATGGGAGTTATCAACCTAGTCCAATAAAAGGCGTAGAGATACCGAAGAGCAATGGGAAGACGAGATTACTCGGCATACCCACGGCTACAGATAGGGTGTTTCAGCAGGCACTATATCAAGTGCTTGAGCCAATATTTGAGCCTGACTTCCTGCCGTACAGCTACGGATTCCGCCCGAATCGCAACGCACATCAGGCGGTGCAGCAAGCCCATAGTTATATCAATGAAGGGTATCAACAAATAGTGGACATAGACTTGAAGAGCTTCTTCGACGAAGTAGACCACGCGATACTATTGGAGTTGGTGTATCAAAAAGTAAACTGCCCAATAATGATGAAGCTTCTGCGAAAATTCTTACGAGCTCCGATGCTGGTCAAAGGCAAATTAAAGAAGCGAAGGAAGGGGGTGCCACAAGGCTCCCCACTTAGTCCTCTGCTATCCAATATCCTGCTCAACGAGCTGGACAAAGAATTGGAAAGACGAGGACATCGGTATGTTCGCTATGCTGATGACTTTAGTATCTACCTCAGAAGTGAAAAAGCCGCCCGCAGGGTAGGAAATGGCATCTTTAAATTTCTCAGAGACAAGCTACACCTACCGATTAACGCGGAAAAAAGCGGAATACGTAAACCGCTTCAATTTGAGTTACTGGGATACGCGTTTGTATCCAGCTATCAGAAGGGGGCGAAAGGAAAGTATCAGTTGGTAGTCAGTAGGAAAAAGTGGGAAAGCTTCAAAAAAGAGCTTAAAACACTGACCCGAAAGACGGACCCAATGAGCTTCGATGTACGTATCCGCCGACTGAATTGGCTTATTCGAGGTTGGATAAACTACTTCAAATTAGGTAGTATTCATTCAAAGCTGAAAGCTCTGGATGAATGGCTCAGAAACAGACTACGGTACTGTATATGGCATCACTGGAAAAAGCCCGACAAGAAAAGGCGTAGCCTTATTAGATTAGGAGTTGACGCCGGTCTTGCCTATGCATGGAGTAGAAGCAGAATGGGAGGCTGGCGTGTTGCGCAAAGCCCCATACTTGGTTCAACTATCACCATAGCACGTTTTAATGTGAGGGGATATATAGCAATGACCGAGTACTATCATGAACGCAGGCTAAGTTAACGAACCGCCGTATACGAGACCCGTATGTACGGTGGTGTGAGAGGCGTACCGTGGGCTTTATTGCTCACGGCCGTCTACTCGATTACTGGTCGTTTTGTTTTCCATTGTTAAGGTATTAGAATAGGTCCAACCCATTCGAACCACAATAAATATCCAATCCCCGAACTAATGATACCTGTTATAATGAATCTGCTCCTAATT
>JBBKWA010000165.1:0-19690 GCA_037968695.1 Saprospiraceae bacterium | reverse complement strand
TAATGGATTCGATCGTCAAAGCCAGTGAGAAAGGGCAAATTAAAATCAAGAAGCTGAGCGATAATACTGCTGCTGAAGTGGAGGTGCTCATAGAATTGCAACCAGGGGTTTCTCCTGATCAAACGATTGATGCGCTCTATGCCTTTACGCAATGTGAGACTTCCATATCGCCAAATGCTTGTGTCATCATTGATCAGAAGCCGGTCTTTCTGAGTGTCGAAGAAATGCTCAGGTTAAGTACTTTTCATACGCAGGATTTATTAAAGCGGGAACTCACTATTCGTCTTGGTGAACTACAGGAAAAGTGGCACTTTGCCAGTCTTGAAAAGATATTTATCGAGAAGCGTATCTATCGGGATATTGAAGAATGTGAGTCCTGGGAGGATGTGTTAGTGGCTATTGAAAAAGGACTGGCAAAATATATAGCTACGCCTTCAACAAAGAAGAAAAAAGGTGAATCCCGACTTGTACTTATCAGGGATATCACAGAAGAGGATATTCAACGACTGACTGAAATACGAATCAAGCGAATTTCGAAATACAATGTCTTTAAGGCAGATGAACAGATACAAGGTATTGAAGAAGAACTTACTATAGTAAGGCATGACCTGGCCCATTTAAAGGAATATACAATTAGCTATTTCGAGCGATTGCTGGCGAAGTATGGAAAAGGGCGAGAACGCAAAGCAGAGATCACCACGTTTGACACCATTCGAGCGACAAAGGTTATCGCCCGAAATGCTAAATTATATGTTGATCGGAAAGAAGGTTTTATAGGCTACGGCTTGAAGAAAGAGGAGTTTGTTGGAGAATGCAGTGAGATAGATGAAATAATCGCTTTTCGGCGTGATGGGAAATTTATGGTGTCCAAAATTGCCGATAAAGTGTTTATGGGAAAAAACATCATCCATGTGGATATTTGGAAGCGAGGGGATGACCGGACCACTTATCACATGATCTATGTCGATGGGGAGAGTGGTAAATCTTATGCAAAACGTTTTAATGTTACGTCCATTACACGTGACAAGGAGTATGATTTAACTAAAGGAGGGAGTGGATCTAAAGTGCTTCATTTTTCGGCGCATCCCAATGGAGAGTCTGAACACGTAGAAGTCCAGTTGACACCAGGTAGCAAAGCGAGAAATAAACTGTTTGATTTTTATTTTGAGGAGTTAGCGATCAAAGGGCGGGGTGCCGGAGGAAATATCGTCACGCGATATCCTGTTCGGAAAGTCACGCAGATGGAAGTAGGAAAGAGCACGCTTGGTGCTCAGAAATATTGGTATGACAATGTAAGTGGGCGCATCAATATTGATGAGCAGGGCACATTTCTTGGCTCTTTTGATACAGGGGATCAATTGCTGACTATTTTTTCTTCAGGAGAGTATGAGATTTCCGATATAGACCCAACCGGGAAAATGGAAATTAAGGATCTTTTGTTTGCCGGAAAGTTTAAGCCTGAAGTGCCAATTGCTGCCATCTATTTTGAAGGAGAAAAGCAATGGACGATGGTAAAGCGCTTTCTGGTAGAAACTACATCATCCGGGCAGCGATTTAAGTTTATATCGGAACATAAGGATTCCAAAGTCTATTATGCTTCTTTAGACAAAGATCCGACGGTTACTTGTGGGTACATGAGTAAGCGCCAGAAAGTGGTGGAGGTAGTTCAACCGGCTAGTTATATTGAAGTAAAAGGGTGGAAGGCATTAGGTAATAAGCTAGTGGACAAAAAGTTGATTAGTGTTGAGGAGGAGTCCAGGAAAAAAGAGGCAAAATCTAGTACACCCACAGACAAGAAAATAGATAATAAAGCGACTTCTATGCAGGGAGACCTGTTTGGTGCTTCTGGGGAAAGTTTAGAACAAGATAAAACTACCGGGAAATCAACCTCAAAGAAATCTAAGTCGAAGTCAAAATCCAAAAAGAAATCAAAGTCAGGAAAAGGCGACCAATTGAATACTGGTGATACGATTGAGTTTGATCTTGACTAGGGATGCTTAGAGTGCTTTATTGTTGATCTGTCGTTATACACATAAACCTGGTTCCGGGCAAGCCTTTCCCCCTAATTTAATCCTCCTCGATAGTCTAAATTTTCAGGCGTAAAAGAAAACTTAAACATATACTGTTTGGTGTTGTTTATACCGCGTTCTTCGGCCTGAAAGGAAATGAAGAGTCTGCTTTTAAGAAGTCTAAATAGAGGGATTTTATGCCCTTTACACAACTTTTTTTATAAATAGTTATTTATTTAGATGAAGTAATGCATAAACACGGGTGACGAAAAAAGAATTAATCGAAGGTGGTTGGATAGACAAGTATGTCTTAGGCCTGACGACCGCGGCCGAAAGCTCGGAAGTGGAACGCATGGCAAACCTATACCCCGAAATTCAGGAACAGGTGAATGCTGCCCGCCATAAAATTTGTGGAAATTTCAACCGAAAGCTTACAAAATCTGTTTTTCAAAATTCTTTTTTAACCAAGCGTAAAATAATACGAGGATCTGCACTAGTCGTGTTTGTATCGGTGGCTGCTTTTGCCTTTTTGTGCAGAGAGCATCTCAACCTTAAAGCAACCTACAATTCTCAATGTGCTAAACTAGCGCAGGAGGAAGCAAAGTTGGCGGAAATGTCATCCTTTTCAAGGCATGTTTCCGAGCGATCTGATTTTATTAATGCTTCCAGTACAGAGCGAATCAAAGTTAAAGGATGTGAGTCAACGCCTGAAGCTGAAGTATTAGTTTTTCAATGCAAGAAATCCGGTAAGATGATGTTGCAAGTGGTGGATTTGCCTGAGTTGACAAAAGGGCACCTCTATGAGGTTTGGATGCAATCATCGGATAGTATACACCATATGATTGGGCAGTTACATCCACCTATTAAATATGATAGCCTTTATGCGTTACGAGGCGCACTGAATTATTCCAAGCTGCAAATCACCTCCATTGATCCTGTCAACAAAATATCTAGCCCTGTTTGTATCGCTACCGTCAATCTGTAATATTTACTTTCTGGTAAATTTTATTTCCATTTTAGTTTCTTCTTTTTTCAAATTCCATCCAGTCCTTTTCTGTATCAATATCAGAAAGTGAATTGAGTAACTCATAGGAAAGAGATTGTTCTCTGGCATTGGTAAGGAGTTGGCTTAACACCGTTGTTGAACTCCATTGAATTTGATTGAAAAGGAAAGGATGTCGTTTAGTGCAACCAAGCAAATAGAAACCGCCATCGGTGGCAGGTCCAACGACAATATCAAAAGTGTCCAAGGCGTAAAAACTATTCTGGATAGTAGACGCTGAAAGTTCAGGGCAATCACTTCCAATAATGACGACCTTTTCATGTTTAGCAAGTACAGTAGCTAGTGCATGTTCTATTTTCTCCCCTAGTCCTCCGTTGCTTTGTTCGAGGTAAGTGAAACCAGGAAGTCGATCTGATTTTTCCGGTAAGCCTCCTGAATAAAAAAGAAACACATTGACATTTGAAGCGGCCGCTGCGTCAAGCGTAATGGTTACAAGTTGATGATAGACAGCTAACGCTTTAGTATCTCCTGCAGTAGATGCTACTCTTGTTTTTACATGACCTAATACGGGCAGTCTTATAAAAACAATTAGGGCATCATTAGGCGGTTGCCTGTGCATTATTTGTCCTTTTTGCTTTCCTTTCGCTCAAGCAAGAGACCGTTTTTTAGTTTTCGTGACACAGTTGAATAAGGGCCGATGACAATTTCCTCATCTGTTTCAAGGCCGGATAGCACCTGAATATATTCATTGTCTTGAATTCCTGTCACCACTTTGACCATTCTGGCAGTATCAGCCTCATAAACAAAGACTACTTCGTCAATTTCATCTTCTGTAGAAGCAGGAATAGATGAATCGGCTTCTTCTCCGTCTTGCTTTTTTACTTTCTCCCGTTCCCGGGTGGTGACCGCCTGAATCGGAATGGAAAGAATATTTCTTTCTGTGTTTGTATTAATATCAACTGTAGCTGACATGCCTGGTCTGAAAGGCATTTTTTGATTACTCAATTTGGCATAGGAGCTAGGCAGGATTCTGATTTTTACTATAAAATTGGTCACCTGATCTGAGTTTAGCGCTTGCACCCCACCTGCATTAGCGGCAGAACTAGCCATTTCTGTGACTACTCCGGTAAATTCTTCATCAAGATAGGCATCCACTTCAATCGTAGCGGTATCCCCCAGAGACACGCGGAGGATGTCATTTTCACTGACTTCTACCTGCACTTCCATGCTATTGAAATTGGCGATACGCATCATTTCAGTTCCGGTCATTTGAATGGTTCCTACCACCCGCTCTCCTTTCTCTACATTTAACTTACTGACAATGCCTGAAGCGGGCGCTGTAATGGTGGTTCGGCTTAGATTAGTTTTAATTTCTTTAAGGCTTGCTTGAGAGCTGGCGACTGCAAATTCAGCAGATTGTGCGCCTTGTTGTGCGGCGCGATAACTTGCTTCAGCGGCGCGCAGATTGGCTTTCAACTGCAGTAAACTCGATTCTGAATTTTCAAAATCTTGTTCTGAGATAATACCATCTGCCATTAGCTTTTTATTTCGCTCATGGATTCGATCGGTGTTTACAACCTGTGCTTTGATTTGTTCAATTTGTGCAGTAGCATTTTCGATGGAAGACTTTGATCTGGCTAATTCAGATTTAGAGCCACTTAAACTTGCATTTGCTCTTTCTACCGCACTCACATATGCTTCGGGATCAATTTTAGCCAGAATCTGACCTGTCTGCACGGAGTCACCTTCCTCTACATAAAGTTCTACAATTTCGCCACTGACATCAGAGCTTATTTTAATTTCTTTTTCCGGGAATATTTTTCCTGAAGCAGAAACTATCTCTCGGATATCACGAAGGGAAACTTTTTCGGTTTCAACCGATTCGCCTTTTGGTTTCTGTCTTGCTTTTATGGCAGCTGCCGCGATAAGCACAATTAATAATGCACCTAAGCCCCATATGATCCATTTATTGGATTTTTTCTTTGGTTTTGTCATAAGACTGGTAATCGTTTATGATAAGTTTTTTCGTTTGCTGATATTAGTCAAGTGAAATGCCTCTACCCATGTAGTATTTGAGCACTTGAATCTGGAAGTAATAATCGTATCGAGATATCAAAAGATTGTTTTCAGCAGCGTCACTGCGATTTCGTGCGCTGAGATATTCAAAATTTCCAATTGCGCCTATCGATGCTTTTCGATCAGCATTTTCTAAGGATATTTTTGCAGCGTACGATGCAGCTTCTGCTCCTTCAAGTGTTTTTTTTGCAGCTTTTGCATTCGCCAGTGCATTTTGAATATTTGTTTTGAGCGTTTGCTTTATTTTCTCGGTTTCAATATCCGCATTAAGCACGTTTATTTTCGCACGTTCAACACTTGCCTGTGCAGTGTAGTTATTCAATATTGGAATTGACAATGTAGCGCCCCAGCCATACCCAAGCGCTTGATCAAGCTGGTCAGCATAACCCACATCCTTAAAGTTTGTTGGAATAGCAAAGTCTTGCGAATATCTGTTAGCCTGTCCATCGATATATACGCCCGGCACTAAAGCCGTTCCGAAGTCATATGCTGTAGGCACTTTATATAAGCTGGACCAGTTCGTTCCTATGTTGCCTCCCAGGCTTATAGATGGTAGTCTTTGGCTGCGTGCGATAGAAACCCCAATTTCGTTTGCATTCTGACGTAATTCTGCTGCTTCTATTTGGGGTTGGTTAGTGAGCGCTGCGGCATAGATTTCCTCAAAACTTCCATTTTCAAGTGGTTCCAGCGTTTCAACATCTAAATCTGGTTTTTCAATCTGGAACGGAACACCGGCATCCATCAGCATCAGCTGCTTCAAATTTAGGATTTCATTATCGATTGTGTTTTGCGCAGAGATGAGTCCGGTTTCATCAATTGCTAATTGGGAAAGGATATCATAACGATCTACTTCAGGCCGTGTCCCGGCTGCAATCATTTTATCTAAATTGTCTAACTGATCCTGACTCAGCTTTACTCTATCTGTAGAAATTTCAAAATTTTGATAAGCGAAAAGAATGCGCAAATAAGATAAAGCGACATTAAGGGCAAGGTCTTCCTGAGCTTGTTGCAGGTCCTTTTCCGATGCTAAAACGTAAACATCGTTTTGCTTGATGGAATTAATTGTTCGCCCCCCCGTGTAGAGCATCACCCCAGTGGATACACCGTAGCTTTGATAAAGCGAGTTTTCTGTTTCGAAATTATTAGTAGTAGGATTAATAACACGACCAACCGTGAAACCCAGATTGGTATTCATATTTAAGGTTGGAATCCGATTTCTTCTGAGTTGTTTTCCATTGATATCATATCCATCCTTGGTGAGTTTGATTTGCTCGATAGTTAGGTTCTTTTCCAGTGCTTCCCGAATGCATCTTTCCAAACCCCATGGTTCCTGGGCAAAGCTGGTGATGCTCAGGAACACAAAACATGCAGCAGAAATAAAGTTTTTATTCATTGGACCCATATTTTTACAATGCGATATTACGAACAGCAGGTCTTTCCTTGATGTTTTTTTATATCAAAGCCGTTAAAAAACAGATAAATTCAATCCATAAGGATTGCATCAAGTAAAACTATTGATTTATAAGGGATTAGTTAGATTATATTCCTCTGGTTTAATAATAAATTCCAAAAGATAAAGCGCCTACAAGACGATCGTATTCACCGGCCAGGGGTCTGTAATAACCTAGTAGGGTGTATTGGTTTTCTGTTTCGTACCAATCCCCTTCCAATTCGCTGAAGTCAGGTCTGCCAAATTCGTCTTCCACAGCATATCCATAATTGTAATACCCTTGTTTCAGATACATTTTTCCAACATAACCATCAAAGCGTTCGTCATACGTGACGCGATATTCAGGGAGCATTTTCCAATCCGTCATACCGCCTACAATATAAATATCACGGTTAGGCATTTCAGGCATGGTTAATGTCGATATGACCTCAGAATATTCTGTGTTGAGTTGTTGTTCACGATAGTTATACCGCTGCACAAGGTTGAGCGTAGAGGCTAAAGAATCTGGCGGGATATGTTTGCGGAGATAGTCTCTATTAAATGGAACGAACATGCCATTCAAATCTCTTCTCCAGAGATAAGCTAATCTGTCACGCGGTTCTCTTGGGAAAAGTATTGTCGTAAAACCCTCTACATATTCAACGATATCAAATACATCTTCTGATCGGAATACCATGCTACTGATATCCATATTTCTAAACTCCTTCCCTCCGGGAAACATGATTTTGCCTGAGTAATTGTAATCTAGATAAGTACCAGTAATGGTCCTGGGTGTAATGTCTTCTATCCTATTTTCCCACCTTCCATTTTGTAAAATAGTACATGTGAATTCGGCTCGTGGATTTCTGATATTGAGGCCCTCTGTTTCAACACCAAAATCAATTTCCTGATGCGTATTTCGGTTAGCGACTATCGTCGCTCTTTTTATTTGCGTATTAAAACTAACGAGATCTTCTGTTACCATAAATCGCCTGGTAATAATTGGGTCATCCTCCATACCGCGTTCATAAACAACAAGAAGATAATTACCGGAAATAGACCAGTTAATTTCGTCATTTGGAAGCGTTAAATAATAATGTAAATAATTCTGAATCGTACCCGAAGAGATATCGTAGTCTCTTATTTCTCCTTCCCGATAGCCCTTTATATAATCAAACTGGGTTATGGACTCGGAAGGCTTCCAATATCGATCGCAATGAATAACCGTATAATAGTATCCGGTACCCTGACCATCTAGTTCATCAAAGGAGAAGAGGAGAGTATTTTGACTGCCGAGAGCTGCAATCGGTTGGGTCAAGGCAAGTCCATTGACATGGAGCCTGACCGATTTGATATAATCCCGATATACTCCATCTTCATAAACATATAAGTCTGGTTGGCTGTATGCGTTTGCTAAGCAAAAGAGTAGCGGAAGAAGCAGATTAATCCTCAAAGCCGGTTGTTTTGACACTAAAATTTAATGATGTAATAACGTGTTTTATGACGTAAATGTTTGTCTTAGAGGTAAAAAGGGTAGTGAAAGCTCGAAGAAATTGACAGGTTAAAATAAAGCATTCTTTGTAGCAATGGTGTGCCACACCTAGGTGTGGCACACCATTTTAGAAAAACTTGGTCTTTATATGATCCGGTATTTCACATGTATTAAACGACACTAACTCATTGATTTCCAGGGATAAAAGTTTTCTGCCAAGCTTAATATTGCAAATCGGGTTTGTGGATTTCCCTATATATTCTTTATAAGAAGAAAAATCCCATTGCTCTGGAGAGTCGGTAAGTCCGGCCACATAAGGATTGTTATGGATATAAATGAAGCACCATAAAGTATAGTCCATTGTAAATTGATCACTTGAAGTGCGTTTTGATTTAGTGTTTTGCCTGAAAAGCGAACCAGATCGATTGTGCCTTTTATTAATGGCTTTGGCATAACTACTTAAAAGCATCTTCATGCCATGTGAGAAGCAGGTCATAAAAACATAAGGATTCGTTTCGTGAAATCCAGATAGATCGTTTTCTTTTAAGAACGGAACAATGGTTTTATCATTCGCATGAACGAGTAGATGGAAATGATTTGGCATTAGGCAGTATGCCAGAATATCACAGTGTGGGGAGATATATTGCTTTAGTTTATGGAGAAAAAGAAAGTAATTCTCTTTCTCGTAAAAGAGCCGTTGTCGATTGTTGCCACGGTTATAGACATGGTAAATTTCCTGGGGGTTGAGTTTCATACTGGTGAGGTATTTAATTCAATATGTCAAAATAAAGCTTTACGCTCTTTTCAAAATTAGGGGATTATTGACAAGTTTTGGGCGCGCTGACATATTTATTGTTGTTTATATAAAAGCGCCATGGGTAAAAGGCAGCCTCACCGCTGCTTCCTATCCCTATTCTGGGACCTTGGCATAGCTGTTGATCATCGTATGTTATCCCACGATCTTCTAACCATATTTCTGAAGTATTGCATATAAGGGAGTTCCCTGTCTTTTTACGGGTGATGCCCATGGCCATACTTAGTGATCCTGGACCATTGGTCAGGCGAAGCTGGGTTGAAAGCATTTGCCTTCTTTTTGCCATGACTTCAATGCCATCCATGGGTTCTATTGCTCTGATCAGGACGGCATGCGCAAAATCCTTGGGTCCTGTCACAATATTCATAAGATGGTGGATGCCGTAACAGAGGTAAACGTATGCGACGCCACCTGCGGCAAACATAACCTCGGTTCTTTTGGTGCGTCGATTATTATAGGCATGACAAGCCTTATCATCAGGACCGCGGTAAGCTTCTGTTTCAACGATTAGACCACTGCATTGGTGACCATTAATTTTGGTCACCAGAATTTTTCCCAGCATATCTTTCGCCAAAAAAATGACGTCTTCTGAAAGGAAGTAAGATTGTGGCAGTCTGGCCTTCAATGCGGTTTTTACTTTCTGGAATAATTTGGTGATTCTTTTGTGATCGTAACATCATGGGGGTGGCTTTCGCTAACACCGGCAGAAGTGATTTTTACAAAATTAGCTTTCTGCAAAGCCTCAATATCTTTAGCACCACAATAACCCATCCCTGCTCGAAGTCCACCGGTATATTGTTGCATGACTTCATGTAGTGTTCCTTTGTAAGGTACTCTTCCTTCGATACCTTCAGGAACCAATTTTTTTATATCATCTTCTATATCCTGAAAATAGCGGTCTTTCGATCCCATGGCCATTGCACCAAGAGAACCCATACCACGGTACACTTTAAATTTTCGTCCATCGAGAATAATGGTTTCTCCTGGAGATTCTTCGCAGCCAGCAAATAATGATCCAGCCATCACGGTATGTGCTCCTGCTGCTATAGCTTTAGCAATATCACCGGTATAGCGGATACCCCCATCAGCAATGACAGGAACGCCGGTGCCTTTTAAGGCATAAGCAGCTCCATAGATAGCACTCAATTGAGGCACACCCACACCAGCGACAATACGTGTGGTGCAAATACTACCGGGGCCTACGCCTACTTTAACACCATCCACTCCGGCATCTACTAAAGCTTTGGCGCCATCACCTGTAGCGATATTGCCTCCAACGATTTCAATATCGGGAAACTTCTTTCTGATCTCCCGTATAATTTGAAGTACGCCTTCAGAATGGCCATGGGCTGTATCCACTACGATCACGTCAACATCCACAGCAACGAGTGCTTCGACTCTTTCGAGCGTATCTGCAGCGATGCCAACACCGGCACCAACCAGAAGCCTTCCTCGCACATCTTTACTGCTATCCGGAAATGCTTCAAGTTTCATTAAATCTTTATAGGTAATCAGTCCCGTAAGTTTATTGTTTGTATCAACAACCGGTAACTTTTCAATTTTATGTTTTTGTAAAAGCTTTTTTGCCTGTTCTAATGTAGTTCCGATGGGTGTGGTAATGAGTGGTGCTTTTGTCATTAGCGTGGAAACCTTGCGATCATTACTTGCTTCAAAACGAAGGTCTCTATTCGTTAAAATACCAACCAAAATTCCGTAGTCATCAACAATTGGAATTCCGCCTATTTTGTATTGACGCATCAGTTGCTCGGCCTCCCCAATTGTTGCATTTGCTAAAAGAACAACCGGATCCTGAATCATGCCGCTTTCGGATCGCTTGACGGATCGAACCTGTTGGGCCTGACTTGCGATATCCATATTTTTATGAATAATCCCAATTCCACCAGCCCTTGCAATGGCTATAGCAGTATCTTTCTCTGTTACTGAATCCATAGCAGCAGAGGCCATGGGTACATTGATACGTAAGTTTCTGGTAAACTGAGTACTGATATCTACGTCTCTGGGCAGGACATCGGAGTAGTCCGGCACCAGTAAAACATCATCGAAGGTAAGTGCATCAGCGAAGAGCTCATGCTTGCTTTTCAAATTGAATTCCATGCGCAAAGATAACCACAGATTACAGATTTCACAGTTTCTACCTGTTTGATTCCTCTTTTTATTACTTTTTAGGCACAATGTTTGTCTTATAAATCGTTGTAATCCTATGCGTTAAACGCTTGGGATAGCTTGTTAATTTTTGTACAATTTTAGTGGTCAATGGAGATATATGGGGATGAATACTTTATGAAATTAGCACTTCAGGAAGCTAGAAAAGCAGAAGAAAGTGGGGAAGTGCCGATAGGCGCGGTCATTACGCATGGTGATCGGTTGCTTGCACGATGTCATAACAGCACGGAATTGCTTACGGATGTTACTGCTCATGCTGAGATTTTAGCCATTACTGCTGCTTCTCAAAATTTAAATAGCAAGTATTTGGGGGATTGTACTTTGTATGTTACCCTTGAGCCGTGCGTTATGTGTGCCAGTGCACTGCGATGGTCTCAAATAGGCAGAGTGGTATATGCCACAGCGGACGAAAAAGCAGGTTTTATGCGCTATGGTAAAGAGCTACTACACCCTAGGACCAAGCTTGAGATGGGCATCATGATGGAAGAAAGTGCCAAGCTCTTGAAAACCTTTTTTGCCAATAGAAGGCGATAAAAAAACCATATTACCATAAAGTCATTTATATTTTCATCCTTTCCAGCTCCTAAATTGACGTATAATTGGGTATAATGTGCTTGATAAACAGCAATTTAAACATTATTAATACATATTATATGATTAATTTGTTTGTGATTTATCATGCCCTGGCTATCAATAGCACCTTTTAATCTGAGGGCATACCCGCATTAACATTTCTTTATTGATTGATTTAATTCGAGGTTAAACCTATTCAAACCATTGTATAGGACTACTTCTTCCCCTAATTTGAGGTTATTATTTACACAAATCCCTGATTGTATGAAGAATCACCTTATGCTTATTTGCCTCGCAATTGGACTTTTGTCTGCTTGTAGTTCACCCTACACATACTTCACTAAAAATCTTTATGAAGAGGAGAGTTGGACAACTGCAGATGTTGAGCGCATTCAGTTTTATCTATCCAAAGATATTGTCCTGTCAAGATCAATGGGCGCTAATGAAACTAAAATTTCAGAAGGAAAAATTAAGGTGATCAATGGCCAAAGAATTGAACACGTCATTTTACGTTCCGGGACACCTGGTGTGTTAGTACATATGCCAAAGCAAGATCGTTTTGCGATCAGCTTTGAAGAAGCAGATGATGAAGCATTTTTGATGTTCGGACCTAATGAAAAGCAGGGAAATCGCTATGTCCTGTTAGCTCAGGAGTGGCAGCGGGATATTGGAAAAGTACATTACAAAGAGAATTTATATAGCGTAGACGCAGCAAGTGCTTTTGCAAGCCTTATGGTCGATTTAAAAAAGGAAGGAGAACGTAATTATGCTACACACAAAGTAGCAGGCCGAACAGTCAAGCCGTAATCACTTAGTTATTGGGTACCTTTTAAGAAAGGAACGAACTTGAATTTGCCGAAGGATTCACTTTTGACTTCATGTTCACTTACTTTGGTGTATCGCCACATAGTTTGAACCTCCTCATCGCCGATAGGAATGACCAGATGGCCACCAATAGTTAATTGAGCGATTAAATTTTCAGGTAATGATGTTGCTCCTGCAGTGACTAAAATTTTATCAAAAGGCGCAAACATCGGCAGTCCTTCATAGCCATCTCCAAGAAATGTTCTGATAGCCCCATAACCTAAATCTCGGAGGAGGTTATCAGTTTTTTCAAACAGTTTGCTTTGCCGTTCGATGGTATAAACTTTTGCCCCTAGAAGGGATAAAATGCAGGCCTGATAACCTGACCCCGTCCCTACCTCAAGAATAGTCTCTCCCTTTTTAATATCCAGCAAGATGGATTGTATCGCTACCGTCTGTGGTTGGGATATCGTTTGATCACTTCCAATTGGGAATGCCACGTTTTTATAGGCCCATTCTTCAAAAGCCTTATCAAGAAACAGGTGCCGGGGAAGTTTGGACATGGCCTCCAACACAAGTTCATGGCGAATCCCTTCTCGTCGAAGGTTTTCTATTAGTTGCTTACGAAGTCCCTGATGCTTGTATGTATCTCTTCGCAAGATTGTTAATTTTACACTATGATATTGAAATGAAGTGATCAGCGTGCTAAATCATATGCCGATTACTTTTTATTTTGATGCTGTAAAATTACAAATTTTATATTATAAAAAATAATAATATATGAGTGATATTAAATTCGGAACAGATGGGTGGAGAGCCATAATCGCCGATGATTATACTGTTGAAAATGTAATCCGCGTATCTGAGGCTACAGCGCTCTTTATGAAAGAACGCGAAATGAAAAAAGCAGTCATCGGGTATGATTGTAGATTTGGTGGACAGCTCTTTGCTGAGACTGCAGCCCGTGTACTGGGAAGCCATCAAATGCATGTGGTCATGGGGGATCATGTGGCGACTACGCCGATGGTATCACTTGGCGTTAGAAAACTAAAAGCGGATATAGGTATTGTCATAACAGCAAGTCATAATCCGCCATCCTACAATGGATTCAAATTGAAGTCTTCATTTGGAGGCCCATCCATTCCAGCTGATATCGCTGCTGTCGAAAGTTATATTCCGGAAGAAGCGATGAGCAGCATCATCTCCTTGTCCGAGATGAAAGAGCGTGGGTTACTTTCCTATACAAATATGGAAGACATGTACTATGAACATGTCATGGCCTCTTTCGATATACCTGCCATTCGCGAGTCTAAGTTTACGATTGGCTATGATGCAATGTATGGTGCCGGATATTTGATTTTCCCCAGAATACTACCTGCCGCAAAACTACTTCATTGCGATTATAATCCTTCATTTTATGGCCAGGCTCCAGAACCTATTGAGCGAAACTTAAAGCCTTTTAGTGAAATGATTAAGGCTGATCCAAAGATGCAAATTGGTATTGCAAATGATGGGGATGCAGATCGTATCGGTATGTTTGATGGCGAAGGAAGTTTTGTCGATTCACATCACATCCTCCTGTTGCTTTTATACTATTTGCATAAGCATAAAGGGCAGTCCGGAAAAGTAGTTATTACATTTTCAGTTACAGATAAAATGGTGCAGTTGGCGGAGAAGTTCGGTTTGGACGTTGAAGTAACAAAAATCGGTTTCAAGTATATCGCTGAAATAATGACGAAAGAAGATGTATTGGTTGGCGGCGAAGAATCCGGTGGCCTTGCCGTCAAAGGGCATATTCCAGAGCGCGATGGCGTATGGATAGGGTTGATGATTTTAGAGTTTATGGCTAAAACGGGCAAAAACTTAAAGGAACTCGTACAGTTGATTTACGATGAAGTAGGTACGTTTGCTTTTGACAGATATGACCTGCACATTACGCAGGAATTAAAAGATCAAGTTATTGCAAATTGTCTCGCTGATAAATACACTTCATTTGGTTCACTAAATATTACCAAAAAAGAATCCCTGGATGGCTTTAAATATTATTTGGATAATAATACCTGGATAATGATCAGACCTTCCGGGACAGAACCAGTCTTGCGCGTGTATTGTGAAGCACCAGACCGAAAAGTCGCAAAATCTACGCTAGATACGGTGAAGGGTGTGCTGCTTGGATAAGTGATTTAAAGGGTTAACGGTAAAGGTCAGAAAAGCAGAAGATGAAAACTATCCTATGGCCAAGGATACTTGAACGCTCTGTATTTTATTGCTTTCACTTCTAAATTTTCCTCTAGTGAAATTCATTATATTTGATTTCTATGGGTTCAATACTAAATGCCATTTGTAAAAACTGTGGGTTTGCGCGCGAAGGTATATTCTTTGGTCAGGGTATGCGAGCCGCAGTCCCTCGTGTGCCGGCTATCCGAAAAGCATCCGGAGAGTTTGTTCAAGCTGAATTGTCTGATGATACCGATCTGCGCTTTTACAATGATCCATCCATGTACAAAAACCCAATTGAGGAAGATGAGGGTATCCAGGATTTTGATATTTGGCTGAATCCAAAAGACAATCTCTGTCCAGCCTGTAAAGAGTATGCCATGGATTTTGAAGCTTATGGCAATTGGGACTAACTAAGTTAAGCTTGGGTATTGTTTTTTACTAAGGGATCTCCTTTGTAGATGTAAGAATGTATAGGGTGGAACCATTCCTCCACTTCAAATTGAAATAGTATAATTTCCACAAACCAGTTTTATTCTACGTGGATACAATTGGCGATGCCAACATAATGCCTTAATGGTAAAAATTACCTTGTCGAAAAATCAATTCTTTTATAGCCCGATTCGTCCGGTGGCCCTGCGGTAACCTCCAGATAAGGTTGTTCAGATAAGGTCATAATCACTGAAGCAAAAGTGAATCCGAAGTTTCCTTCTTTATAAGACCGGCATACAGGGTGGTTTTTATTATCCTTTGAGCGCAGTGATGCCATGATGGCACTGTCATCAACTCCATTGTTTGAGGACATCTTCATTTCTAAATCAGCAAGGCGTAATTCACTGTTTGACTTTCCTGGTTTGGCACCAAGATTTAATTCGCCATCTTTTAAATACCAGTTTTTATAATCATCATTCACTAAGGGGTGATTGGTATGCGATACAACGCCTGTTTTATTGTCCGGTTTATATTGTATCACTTTTGTAGCAGAAGCTTCGAAATCATAGATCTCATTTTTGATACCGATGATATAATTTTGACCTGAAGCATGCGGAACGTTTTGAATGAACTCAAGTATTTCTTCTTTGTCCGTAAGCGAGAGAATATGTCGAATCACAAATGCAACGGGGACACCACTGGAAGCAGCTTTTAGTTGCATCAGCGTATTCACACAAACACCCACCCCTTGATCATTCATTCCATTTAATACGATAAGCCCCGGAAAGGTCAGTATCATCTGATTTGGCCCATCACGTCCCGGGTTAAGCTGAATAAGCGTCTGATAGCCATCTGTATAGTTTTCGATGTCCATATTTTGCGAGACATAGGTCGGTCTGCCATTGATCGCAGGAACACCGATGGCACTGCAGTGATGCAAGGTTGGATCATTAAGATAGACCCAAAATTCATCAAGAAGGTTTAGCACTAAAATGTCATTGAAGGCTTGGCCGGATCCCTCCGCAATCCCAAGCACTTCATCATATAGCTCAGGTGTCCAGGTTTTGATCGCTTCATCAAAATTGGCATATGCAAAAAAAGAATCTATGACGACATCAGCATCTTTCCCCAACTGTGAAGAAGTATTGGCTTTCCACTTGGAAACAATTTCACTTATTTCAAGTTGCAGAACGGATCCATGGATATAGCCTAATGGATAGCCACTTCCCTGGAAATTTAATTCATTCAGCTTGCGCGCCTTTGTGGGTGATTGTGCAAGAGAAGGTAAAGCGCCAATGCAGCAAAGCGCCAGCGTGATGAATAAGTAATTTAACCGGTTTAAGTGCATCTTAAATTTTATTTATAGAAGAATTATGCTTTTGCTTTTCCTTGAGCCAACTTACCACCTAACCATCCCATTGGGATATAAGCTAAAGCGATATCAGTAATATTAAACCACATAGGGGCGGGGAGAGATACTACATTCATAATCCCACCAATTAGAAACAACACACCAACGATCAATGCCATCTTCATTTTATTTGTGGCGGCAATAATACCCGCTATATAGGCGCCAAATAAAGTGCCAATTGCATGCGCCAGAAATGGCATGAGAAAATTCTTCGGTTCGAATAAGTGCATATTGGCTATCAGGCTATCAACAGATGTGGGGTCCACTCCTTCAGGAAGAGGAATGACGGAGCCACTCATCATGATTATTCCAAAGTTGACAAAACCACCGGCTACAGCGCCGACAATAACAGCAATAATGTTTCTTAGCGTTGGATTCATGTTTTATTGTTTTGATGTGATGTAATGCATAGGTAGGATAAACTTTTTAGTAGTTTGACCTATGATGGTTTGAATATACAGAAATTCTAAAACCCGAGAATGTGTCTACTTAAATCAATAGGATAAACTGCACTGCTTTATCGGGCATTGACGACATCGGGGTCGCCCATTTTTCCTGACTGGTAATCGTGAATGACTTGATTCATTTCTGCTTCTGTGTTCGTTACAAACGGGCCATAAGAGTATACAGGCTCATTGAATGGTAGCCCACCGAGAACCAATAATTCAGCCCCCTCGATGCTGAAGAGATTGACCAGGCTTTCTCCTCTTTGGTACAAAGCAACCTGCCCGGCCTTTACTTCTTTTCTGCCTTCGGTCTCCATTTTTCCATTGATCACATAGGCAAAAACATTGTGCACAGGATCTGTTGGTATATCAAGACAGCAATTCGGCTGCATTTTAATATGGTAATAAAAAGCAGGGGATAGTAATTCAATCCGCGATTTGGTGCCAAACAGCTCGCCAAGAATAATCTTCGCTGAGAAGGTTTTGTTTTTGATATAGCCCATCTTGTTTTCCTGATGTACAAAGGTGGATGGAGCATCACGTTTGTGCTTAGCGGGCATATTTAACCATATCTGAAAGCCATGATACTGCCCGCCTTCATCATATAATTTTTGTCCTGTCTCCTCCATGTGAATGGCTCCTCTGCCGGAGTTGAACATCATGAAGTCTCCTTTGCCTATTTGAAAGTCATAATTCAGGCTGTCTTTGTGGTGGCCTGTTCCAGAGAGGAAATAGGTGGTTGGGATAATGCCGGCATGTGGATGGGCATCGACGCGTAAGGGCTTGCTTTTAGGTGTTAGCATTACAGGGCCAAACTCATCAAAGAGCACATAAGGAGATACGTAGTCCAGGTGGTTACCGGCAAAAGCGCGAAGAATGGGAAGCGTGCCCACTTTAGTTTTGTCTGTATTTAGGATCTTATATACTGCCCTGGAATGCCCAATAGCATAAAGCCCGGAACTTCCTCGCAATAGCCTTGGGACGGCCAGAGACATGCCAAAAATTGCTGATCCATGAACAAAAATTCTCCGTTTCATAAAGATGAATTTACAAAATTAAAGAAACATCTACATGCGCTGATAGGTTCAGCGTACAACGAAGTAGGGGATAGCAAAGACTAAAATTAATAAGGTATGTAGGAACTTACTACATCAAACAAAAAAAACCTGACTGGAATTCATCCAATCAGGTCTTTTCTATATGACTATTTTTAAAGGGGCTTATTTAGCAACCCTAAAATGTACTCTTCGGCTAAGTGTATCACTTGCCTCTTTGGTTTCGGCTTTAACTTCAATCTCGCCTTTTCCAACAGCTGTCAATCGGTCTGCAGCTACGCCTTTAGAAATTAGGTAGGCCATTACACTTTCTGCTCTCTTTTGAGATAACTTCATGTTATAATCTTCACTACCTACCGGGCTTGCATATCCATCAAGGATAACTTTTGTCGTTGGATTTGCCTCAATAACTTCTAAAGCAAAGTCTAGACGTGCAATATCGATAGTGGTTAGTTTCGGATCATCATTTGCAAAGTACAAGTTCATTGAAGGACATCCACCATTTTCAGCCTTACCTGGGTAATGTGGGCACTTATCTTGCTCATCATTTACACCATCTCCATCTGAGTCAGGTACTGGGCAACCATCATAAGCTGCTGTACCTTTTTGGTTTGGACATTTGTCCATATCATCGTTGATGCCATCACCATCTGTGTCCGTAGGAGGACAACCATTGTATTTCAATTCACCAGCCTGGTTTGGACATTTGTCAACATCATCGGCAAAGCCATCACCATCTGAATCAGGTACTGGACATCCACCATATTTAGCTGTTCCAAATTCTTTTGGACACTTATCAACTTCATCATTGATTCCGTCACCATCTGAATCAGGTACTGGGCAACCATTGTACTTCGGTGTACCTGCTACTAATGGGCAAGCATCATTTATATCCGGTGTACCATCACCATCAGAGTCTAATGCTGGATTAGCACTCGTCATTTCACCATCCATTGGCTTGTCTTTACCCGGAAAGCCTAAAGTAAGACCCACTTGAATAGCATCATTATATAAGATACTACCCTGTGTGAATACATCCTGATAGTCACCTTTCACGGTGTTGGACAAACCATAGATGTATCGACCATAGATTCCAAGATTGCCAAATAGATTTAGCTCAACGCCTCCAGTCAATGCTAAAAAAGTCTGACCACCGGAAGCTCCATTATAAGAGAGGTTTTGGTCATCTTTCTCGCCATCGTCATAGGTGACTTTGCCATCCATATAGTAGTCCAATTGTGGACCTACAAACAGACCTAATGCTTTAAACGGGCTAACTTTAATTAAAAGAGGAATTGAGAGATAGTTCATTTCCAATTCTCCTGATGAAGCCAAAAAAGCAGATGTGTTTGCTTGGAATTTTGCGCCCATTTGTGAGTAGAGGATTTCAGGCTGAATCGCTACTGCATCTGTCAAAGCGAGGTGAAAGAATCCACCAGCGGCAATCCCGGTTCGAGTGTCGAAGTTGTCGTCATTAGTAAAACTTGAACCAGAACGAATGTTTGCCAGGTTTACTCCGCCTTTGATGCCAAAGTAAGTCCGGCCATCCTGTTGACCATTTAGTCCCGTCAGCACTAAGAGAGCTGCTAGGGTAAGTAATAAGTTACGCATAAGTAAAGTTTTGTTTTAATGTGTAAAATCTACACTATCAATACGATAATGATTATTTTCTCAATTTGCTCTTAGGAATTGACAAAGGAATAAAGTTATCCAGTGCCTTTTCTAAAAACAATATAGGTAAATAC
>JBBKWA010000164.1:0-16167 GCA_037968695.1 Saprospiraceae bacterium | reverse complement strand
AAAAATTGGCAGTATAAGCAGTAGAGCATTGGGCAAGAAAATAAAACTTTGCTCCCGACAACTATCGGGATTGCTCCCGATCAATCGGGATTGCGAGAGACTTTTCAAGAAACAGCAATAAAAAAAAGGCTTAAAGGAATACTCCTTCAAGCCTTTAATGAATTCACATCATTTTTTGAAATGCAACAGCATCTCTGGATTATCCTTTCGCTTTTGCGTAGCGGGTAGCTACTTCTGTCCAGTTCACAACATTCCAAAATGCTGCAACATAATCCGGACGTCGATTTTGATAATTTAAGTAATAAGCATGTTCCCAAACATCCAGGCCTAGAATTGGTGTTCCTTTTAATGGACTTACATCCATCAATGGGTTATCCTGATTTGCTGTGCTGGTGACGGCTAATTCGCCGGAAGCATCCACCATCAGCCATGCCCAACCTGAACCAAATTGTGTTGTCGCTGCCTTACCAAACGCCGCTTTAAACTCACTAAAGCTGCCAAAGCGCTTATTGATAGCATCCGCTATATCTCCTGTCGGTTCGCCGCCGCCATCTGGTGACATGACTTCCCAAAACAGGCTATGATTGTAAAAACCGCCACCATTGTTTCTTACAGCAGGGCTTTGTTTGGATACCTGCCCAAGAATTTCTTCTATAGACTTGCCTTCAAGTGCAGAGCCCTCAATGGCTGCATTTAGATTATTGGTATATCCTGCGTGATGTTTATCGTGATGAATCTCCATTGTACGTGCATCTACATGCGGTTCGAGTGCATTAAAGCCATACTTAAGGGTCGGAAGTTGAAATGCCATAATATATTAAGTTATTTAAGTGAATAAATCGAAATGTAATAATACAATATGAACCACACATTTAATAAAAGGTTTTAACTTACTTAGGTCATATTCGTCTCAAGGTGGATACGTATCTTTATATTTACCAGCCGAAAGATAGGTTCAATCAACTTTTAGGATAGATTAATATTATCACTCAAAACAAAACATTATGAATTTTCGGATTTCCAACGTTGGTGCGGCATTCATTCTATCCATTAGCCTTTTTAGTCTGGTCAGTTGTGGTGACCTCGAACAAAAGCTGGTCATCAATCCAGATGGTTCGGGAACACTTGAAACCAGTATTGACTTAGGCGAGATGATGAGTATGATGAAAGGTGTAGGGGATATGGGGGGATTAATGAATGATGATGTGACCATCTCCGGTGATACAGAGATAGAAATGATTGAGATTGACTCAACGACAATTACCTGGGATACAATTTCCGTAGAGGAAGCACCCAAAGACCCTATGGAGGCCCTCATGGAAAAGATTACGGATCCTGCATTTGACAGGGATTTTGACACGCTCATCGCTTTCATGACGATTATGCCAGATAGTGTTAGGGAAAAAGATTCACGGCCAGATCTTCTTGAAAAAATAAGTCTAAGAATGCAATCTCCTGCCAATAGTGCTTCCTTGAATATTGGTTTGGTGATGAATTTTGACAACTCGGATCAACTCAATGAAATTGTCAACCACATCAGAACAATTGATGGCGGCACCTCTCCAGGTATGTTGCCTGGGGCATCCGGTGGTGGTCTATCTCCGGAGTCCTTTTTGGTTTTTGATATAGACATGAAAGCGGGTTGGATTCGCTTTGATACAGTAGATTATAGTGCCTTTGCTGCTGATATGGGGGTGTCCGGAGACATCTCCGAACAAAATGAGGAGATGGCCATGGTGGAGATGATGTTTGGCAACAGTAAAATAAAGTCTGTGGTTCATGTACCTGGCGAAGTCAGCTCATGCACAAACAATGATGCTATTCTGACAAAAGACAACCGGGTGATTATAGAATATGACTTTCTGGATGTCATTAAACGTGGAAAAATACCTGGCTACACGATCTATTTTGATCCAAAAAAGTAGGTAAGCCATCATTAAGACGATTTTCCCCTTTATGGCGCAGGTGGCCATGGTTGTTGGTGCTTTATGCCCATTTATAAGTATTCCGTTCTTCTACATTTCTGCCCCTGCCCCTCAAATGGTGTTTTGATATTGCTAGATATATGACTAGTGTGAATAGGTTTGTTTGAAATGCCGTTGTTGGAGAGCCTGTCCGCCGCAGGCTGATGCTCCAACGACATTGTATTCCAAAGAAAGCTTGTGGTTTCCGCTGAGCGGAAGATGATGCAGGAGCAAACTCCATGCATCGGCTGACTAGAGTTGATCAACGTTTAGAAAGGTTAAAAAACTAAACTTTCCTCCCCTCTTTGCCATTTGTTGCTGACACCCGGAAAGGAAAAGGAGCTTAGCAGGAGAAGAGTGGTATAGTTTTTGATACATTAATAATTATCATCATGTGTATTAAAATCTTTAGCCATGTTATTATTTCTCATACTATTCATGATTCTGGTTTGTTTAGGCACTGAATACCTTTCAAGACCAGAATCTTCCAAGCACTAAAGCGACGTCAATACATCCTTTATTTCGGATAAATGGGCAATCGTGTAATCCGGTTCAGGATCTATATTATGTGATGCTCCGTCAGGATTGTACCAGCACGATCTATAACCAAAAGAGGATGCTCCTCCAATATCCGCCGTAAGACTATCTCCGACGACCAAAACATCAGAATGTACTGGCTTTCCAATCAGGTCGTGGACATGTTGAAAATAGGCTGGGTGTGGCTTTGAATGGCCAACTTCTCCTGCAATAACGATGACATCAAACTTTTTATCCCATCCTATCAGTTCCATTCTCGGTCTTTGTACAGCACTCAATCCGTTGGTGATATAGCCCAGACCTACATTCCCTTTCAAATAAGCCATAATATCTTCAGCACCAGGCATTAAATAAGGCTTTGATCCAAGGAGGAATAAATATTTCTCTTGCGTCGACACCGGATCTAAATCCAATTTTCGAAATGCAAAATATCTCCTAAAACGCTCGTAGACTAAAGTATCCCTGTCAATAATCCCTTGTTCGTGTTCCTGCCAGCACTGCATATTGATCCTTTTATAATCTGCATACATCCCTTCATTCCATTCTGAACCGTTTTGAGTCAGTACCTCTGAAAGTGCTTCTTCGCTTGCTTTGTCGAAATCGAATAGTGTATGATCTGCATCAAACAGCACCCATTTGTATTTCTTCATAAGTAGCAAATATAGCTTTGTCCTATGTGTATCTTCGTGTTATGAGATCATGTATTTTATACTTTCTACTATTTGCCTGCGGAACTGTATTCGGTCAGGGCAGTTACTCCTTGCCTTTATTAAATACAGCAATTGATGTTGTTTGCTTTGGAGAGGATACTTCCGACATCCTATTGTATAATATGCACGACAATGAAAACACTTCCTCATTGGCCGGCCGGGTTTTCGGTGAAAAATATGCAGGAAGTTATTATGAACTGATTCACACCGGAAAAAGGAATATCTCTTTTCTCTATGGAGAAGACTCCATTCATATCGATCCCAACCGGATATACACAGATACTGGTGTATGGAAACAATTGGCAAAAAATGAAATCCTCGACAGCATGGCTTACGATATAATCGCTGCGTGGAGAGATAGTTTGATGGCGAAGCTAAATATTGAAAGCAGATCGCTGGTCATCGCCCTTCATAACAATACGAAAAACAACTATGGTTTCAGAAGTTATAAGCGAGGAAAAGAATATGAAGATGAAGCTCAGGCTTTAAAAAAAGGTGCCGTTCGCTGTAAGGATGATTTCTATTTCGTTACAGATTCAGATTTATTTGCCAGGCTTTCTACGGGCAGTTACAATGTAGTTCTTCAATCCACTGAAACCTTGACGGATGACGGTAGTCTGTCTGTTTACTGCAGTCAACTCGGTATCCCTTATATAAATGTTGAAGCGCGACATGGTCATCTTTCCAGGCAAATTAAAATGCTGATTTTCGCTTACCAGGTTTTAATCGAAGATGGGGAAATAGGAAGTGAAGCTAAAAAGAAAAAGCGCCAGCAAAAGAAGGCGTATCGGCAATTACTCAAAGCTGCCAAATCTTACTGTCCGGGTCTTACCTTTATGGCCTCCACCATCTGCTCTATATCCTTCAAGCCAAATGCGGTCAAAACGCCGGATTGAAAAATCAGCTGTTTTTCACCGAGGTATCGAAAATATCGGAAGTCATAATCAATTGTTGTGCTGTCCCGCTTTTTGCTATAGATAAATCCTTGATCGTATTCCTTTAATATTTCGACAAACGTAGGGTCCTTTTTTATGGCATTCATTTGTCTCTTCTTTTCAGTTGCCGGATCATTTTTATTTGATTGAAGTTCAAACAGTTCAATATGAAAATGATCATCTTTCCTGATATTGATATCACGCATAAAAGGATATACCTTGACAGTTACAAGCGCACTATCCGGCGCTAAAATGCTCAATGGAAGACCATAAGGTGATAAATCAAGCGCTTTCATGCCCTTTTCTTCTTTCTGGCAAGAAGGGAAAAGCAACAATGGAATCATCCAAACTATAGCTGTAATTCGCATATAATCAAAGATATATAAATATTCAAAACTTGTTTTGGTCAATAATTTCAGATGCTTAATCGACTTTTTTATGGATGAAGCACCACTGTATTAATTATTCTGATATATTTGTGATATCATTTTAATATCATAATAATAAAGCAATGGAAAAATCATTTCACCCGTACTCAGGATACGTCTTCCTGGTGTTGATTGCTGCCCTCCTGGCGACTGGAATACTGGCTATCACAAATGAATGGCATGCGGCCATTATCCTGGTTTCTTTCTTTTTCGCCATACTATTCGCTACAGGTTTCTTTTTCATTAATCCTAACAGTTCGAGGGTTATCACCCTATTTGGCAAGTACAAAGGAACCGTTAAGGACAATGGTTTCTTTTGGGCAAATCCCTTTTTCACGAAGAAGAAAATTTCCTTGCGTGCCAGAAATTTTGAGAGTGACAGGATAAAGGTCAATGACAAGCGAGGCAACCCCATTCTGATCAGTGTCATCACAGTATGGCGCGTAGAGAATGCGTACAAAGCAGCGTTTGAAGTGGACGATTACACCAGTTTTGTAAAACTACAAAGTGATGCAGCTGTGAGAAGCCTGGTGGGTCTGTACTCTTACGACAATTTCGATGATCACCAGGAAGAAATAACCCTTCGGTCCGGACTTCAGGAAATAAATCACGCCTTGGAATCCGCATTGGCTGAAAGGCTCTCTATCGCAGGGATTCAAGTCATGGAAGCCAGAATAGGCTATCTCGCCTATGCCGAAGAAATCGCGAGCGCCATGCTTAAACGCCAACAAGCAGAAGCGATTGTTGCCGCCAGATTTAAAATTGTAGAAGGCGCAGTCAGTATGGTGGATATGGCGCTTAAAGATCTGGCCAAACAGAATATTGTCGAAATGGATCCGGAGCGAAAAGCAGCAATGGTCAGTAATCTGTTGGTTGTACTTTGCAGCGACAAAGAAGTATCTCCTGTAATTAATACAGGAACCCTTTATCATTAATAGGCTTAAGTTTGAAAAGCATATAAAGCGGGCTCAATTGCGTTATACTAACAAAACAAAAAGGCATCTCTTACGAAGCACCTCGCCTGACCGTAAAAATCAGCAACTGCTTTCATTTCTTGAGATCCTTTCCATTGACAACGTCTTAAGCGTATGAAAAAGAAGTTCGTCCTCCGAATAGATGAAGATGTTTATCAGGCTATTGAAAAATGGGCGGGAGATGAATTTCGTAGCGCCAATGGACAAATAGAATGGATCCTCACACACCATTTGAAATTAAATGGTAGGTATAAAAGCGTTCATCATCCAGGGCTTAAAGATGATGCCCCCGAAGAAAAAATCGATGAATAAAAAAGAAAAAGGTGTCCCGCTGAATAGTGGGACACCTTTTTTTCTAAGCAACGATTTAATAAAAAGAAACCGTGTATTAGCTTTTTACTTTAATAGTACAACCAATGGCTTTAGTCTCCGCAGGGTCTGGATTGTTACCTGACTGCAAGGCCATAATCGCATCCTGCAGGTAGTTTATTTTTACAGCAGAGGCATCCTGCGCATTATCATCAATTGCCCCGATATACCGTACATACCTGTTCGCATCCAACAAAAACACATGCGGTGTCCTGGTGGCGCCAAATAAAGGATAAACAGTTTGTTTTTCATCAATTAAATAATTGAAAGGAAAACTCTTTTCCTTCGCCCGCAATTGCATTGCTGAATAGCTATCACCGGGCTTTACATCAGAATCATTTGGATTAATGGCCACAACAGGATATCCCAGCGGTGCATATTTATTGTGTAACTCAATAATACGGTCTTCATACATCACAGCATAGGGACAGGTATTACATGTGAACACTACGATATAGCCTTTCACACCCTTAATACTTGCCAGAGAGACCATTTTCCCATCAATGCTTTTCAAGGAAAAATCAGCCGCCTGATCCCCAATTTTATAGGCATTATCCACAGGGGATATTGCACTAATCAAGGTGATAGTAAAAAGAGTGAGAATCAGTTTACCAAATAAGTGTTTCATAGTTAATTTTTTAAAAATGGTTTTATTATTTCATTTAGTTCATCTACATGATGAAAAGTTTGTTCGTAAAATGTCCGCCGCTCTCCATTAAAAACAAGTGTCGCCGGCAATGCTCCTGACCAGGATTGATCTATATCATCTATCCAGTAATTTGCACGATTGTCCTCAAGCACTAAAACATAATTTTCCAGCTTTCGCTCTTTTACAAAGGGCATGAGTTTCCGGACATAATCCTTTTTAAAATCCAGACTTACCAGTACTAACTGAAAAGGCGCATTCGAATATATTGAATCTAATTGAACAAAATAAGGGATTTCTTGAACACAAGGGGCACACCACGTTGCCCAAAAATTGACCACATAGGTCGTATCATTATCCTGATGCAATAAGGGCTTTAACTGATCATAGTCCATCACCCTGATGTTCATTGAGTCCACAGGTGTATCGTACTTAATATCAAGCTGTTCTGCACCTGAACCCACTCCTGAAAGGAGGTATATCAAAATTGCATAGATCATAGTACAAGCATAACTTTTATACATCCCTTATAGATGTTAACGTCTTGTGCTATAACAATATTTTAACACTTAGCGTTCACCAAAATGACGGCATCCATAACAACAAGGGGATAAACCCCTGGGCAAGACCACGCCTCCTAAACGTCAATTTTTGTGCTCTCCTTTCCCTGCTTCAAGTCCAGATATGAGTCAATTAAGGGCGAAACAAAACAAATGTGATTAGCCATTTTCACTTAAACAAGAAGGATGCCCAACAAGTTCTATTGAACAGGGTTTTGGGAAAACTGATTTGCGACTTAATAATTGACTTTTTAGTACCATTATAGTACTATAGTGCTAATGGCCTTTAATTTAATTTGTACTTAATGCCCAGATCATTGAGGTCCTCAATCATTTCACTGGCCGCCTTTACTTTGTTGGATTTCGAAACCAACCCCAGGATGAAATCATCCTCACGGTCATAAACCTGCAATCTAAATTTGTGCCTGCCCTTATGTTGTTCACAAATCTTATCAAGATTGTCCAGTAATAGCTGATCAAGCTGATCAATGGCAATTTTCACGGTTATCGATTTCGTCAACTCTTCCCCAATACTTGCCAGCATTCTGGCTGCTGAAATCCTAAATTCATGATCCTGCCCTTTCCAGCTCAACTGATAAAACCCTTCAATAAACAAGGATTCACCAATTGAAAAGATTTCTCTGTACTTCTTATAATCTTCATTAAACAACTTGATTTCCAGCGAACCTCTAAAGTCCTGCAAAGTGAAAATACCCCATCCAGTGCCCTTCTTCGAAATCCGGTGATCAGCAGCCGTTACAATTCCAGCAAGTTTAAGGTGCTTGTCCTTATAATTCATCACTAGGTCTAGCGGGCAATTTGTAAAATGTTCAATTTCCAATCTATAATCATCCAAAGGATGACCCGTCATATAAATCCCGGTGATTTCTTTCTCCTTGGTTAGCTTTTCAATAAGCGTCCACTCCGGAACTTCAGGATATGCAGGTTCCTGAAACATATCTGTAGTACTCTCACCAAACAGACTGAGTTGGGTTTGACTTGCTTGCGATTGAACTGCCTGACCATATTTAGTGGCATGCTCAATCAACGTATCATAGCTATCCGTAGGCGCAAAATACTGTGCTCGTAACACCCCTTCGAAACAGTCCATTCCTCCGCTCATGACCAATGCTTCGAGGGCTTTTTTATTGACTGACTTAAGATTAATGCGAGAGGTCATATCAAAAATACTTGTGTATGGACCATTTGTCTTGCGTTCCATAATGATATCCTCGCCCGAACTAAGGCCCATATTCTTTAGCGCCGAAAGCCCAAACCGTATTGCCCCCTTATTATTAACTGTAAAATTGATATTACTTTCATTAACATCAGGCGGTAGCACTGCAATATTCATCCGTTTGCACTCACGCAAAAAGAAATTAAGTTTTGTAATATCATTTTTGTTGTGCGTTAGGACAGCAGCCATAAACTCTGCAGGATAATTCGCCTTGAGCCATGCCGTTTGTACCGACAAAACAGTATAGGCAGCACTATGTGAACGGTTGAAACCATAGCTGGCAAACTTAGACATGATTTCAAAAATCTCCTCCGCCTGTTCCGTAGGGACACCTTTTTTAGTAGCCCCTTCAACAAAGATTTTATTGTGCCTTTCCATCTCTGCGACCTTCTTCTTCCCCATTGCACGTCGCAACATATCCGCTGCACCAAGACTATAGCCTGCCATAATTTGCGCGGCCTGCATAATTTGCTCCTGATAAACCATAATCCCATAGGTAGGTTTGAGCAAATCTGTCAGCCACTCATGCGGATAAACTACCGGTTCTCTCCCATGTTTTCTGTTGACGAAGATGGGAATGTAATTCATCGGACCCGGACGGTACAACGCGTTCATGGCAATCAAGTCTTCTATATCGGAAGGGACTAACTCCCGAAGGTACTTTTGCATTCCGGCGGATTCAAACTGGAAAATACCAATCGTCTCTCCTTTCTGAAATAAAGTATAGGTTGCAGGATCATCGAGGGGAATTTCATCCGGATCAATCAATTTGGTATCTCCTTTTCGCTCTGCAATAATCTTGATGGCATCCTTAATGATGGATAAGGTCTTGAGACCCAGAAAATCCATCTTAAGCATACCTGCTGATTCGACCACACCACCTTCGAACTGAGTAACTAACAAATCAGTCTCCGAGGACACGCAAACAGGTATATATTGCATAATATCTCCTGGTGCAATAATAACACCAGCCGCATGTATACCGGTATTCCTGACGGTACCTTCAACTTTTTGTGCCAACTTTAATATATGGCCTTCATTTGAATCTTGTTTTTCAATGAGCCTAAGCTTTCGGATGTTTTCAAGATCACGGGATTGTGCATCTTTTTCTGCCTCATTCCCTGCTTTAAATATTTTTGCCAAGGAGGTTCCGGGTGCCAATGGAATCATTTTAGCCAGTCGATCCGTATCCGGCAACGGGAGTTCTAAAACTCTACCTACATCGCGTATCGATGACTTGGCGGCCATTGTACCAAAAGTAACAATTTGGGCAACCTGATTTCTTCCATATTTATTGACTACATAATCGATCACACGTTGCCGGCCTTCATCATCAAAATCAATATCAAAATCCGGCATAGACACCCTTTCCGGATTTAGGAATCGCTCAAAAAGCAAATTATAACGTAGGGGATCAATATTGGTAATCGTCAAACAATATGCCACGGCAGATCCTGCACCAGAACCACGACCCGGACCTACACTTACATCCATGTTTCGGGCAGCCTGGATAAAGTCCTGGACAATTAGAAAGTAGCCTGCAAAACCCATTTTATCAATCACACTCAACTCCCAATCGAGACGCTCTTGTACATTCTGTGTAATCGTGCCATAGCGAACTTTGGCGCCTTTGAAGACGAGGTCTCTTAGGAAGCTTTTTTGGTCCTTAAAGCCTGTTGGCACCGGGAAGTTTGGTAACAGCACATCCCGCGTTAAGTTAGGGGCGGTGATTTTATCAAATATTTCATTGGTATTATCAATTGCCTCAGGAATATCTGAGAAAATCAAGTTCATTTCCTCCTGTGTCTTGAAATAAAAGTCTGTGCTCGGAAATTTAAATCTGCCTTCTTCTGACATTTTCTTTCCTGTATTGACACAGAGAATAATATCATGCGCTACGGCATCTTCTTCGTTGATATAATGGGCATCATTGGTAGCGATGACTTTTACCCCATATTTCTTAGCAAAACCGATTAGGATCTGATTGACATCTTCCTGGCTCTTCCCAGTATCATCAATCGATTCAAGTCCATGATGACGTTGTAATTCAATGTAAAAGTCTTCGCCAAAAAGATCCAACCACCACTTTAATGCTTTTTCGGCACCTTCGATGTCCCCTCTCAAAATAGTCTGTGGAAGTTCTGCTCCAATACAACAACTCGTTGCAATCAAACCCTTGTGGTATTGCACTAAGAGTTCTTTATCAATTCTTGGAAAGCCGCTATAGACCCCTTCAATATAACCTAGCGAACAGAGTTTTGAGAGATTTTGGTATCCATCCTGATCTTTTGCTAAAAGCAATTGATGGTATCGATTATCCTTTTCTCCTTTAGATTTTTGGAATTGCTTTTTGTGTCGATCTTCCACTAAATAAAACTCACATCCAACGAGTGCTTTCAGATTTCTCTTTTTTGCTTCGGAAACAAACTCAAAAGCACCGAACATGTTTCCGTGGTCCGTGAGCGCAATTCCTTTTTGGCCATCGGTGACGGCCTTGTCCATCAGTCGGGGTATATGGGAGGCTCCATCCAGCAGTGAGTAGTGGGTGTGATTATGGAGGTGAACAAACTCAGGCATGCTGCAAGATAAGGGAAAATCGAAAAGGGTTAAACGAAAATATGCGAGAGATGAAGACCTGAGACGCGAGACTTGGAGACGCGAGACTTCAAATACTTAGACATTAACCTTCTGAGGTCTAAAGATCTCAGGTCTCGCGTCTACAGTCTGAGGTCTTAAATCACTCTTCACTTAAAAAAAACGCCGAAAAGCCCGTATGCACATTTGCTCCGGGCTTTTTCGACTAAGGTCTCAAAATAAGAAAACTACTTCTTTATGATGGGCAGTGAATACTGCATATCGAGGTCAATCTATATTCAACATAACGATACGAATCAGTCAAAAGTTTACTACATATAGAAAAAACTTTTATGCCTGACTGGCTCATGCTCTTGGTGATAAAGATAAGTCATCCTTTACTAAAAGCCCAAAACACTGGCTTGTTTTTGCTATCAAACCCAAAATTTATGCAAAAAAAATATAACCTATTACTAGAAAAGTATTTACATATTGTAATTAAATCAAATGCATAAATGATTGATTTTCAGTGATGCTAAATAAATACGCTAAATATCAATTCCCTACCTATTAATAAGCTCAAGAGATGCTCTCCATTGAACGAAACGCAAGGGCAACTCATCAACCTTTATAACTGGTCACTTTTTCCAAAGGACGCAATCCATCCGTTACAAAAAAGCTTACACAGACCGCCTTAAGACCATTTTCTCCTTTCCCTCCTCCATTTTCACTTTTCACCCCCGCTGTATACGCCTTCGGCTAACAGCAGGGTCTCCCCCATATAACTACGTATATAGGGTAAACGCTTCGCTTCGATTTTCACTTTTCGTTTTCACTTATCACTTTTCACCTATCTTCGCCACCCATTCTGTATCCGCCCGGGTGCTGAAATTGGTAGACAGGCATGTTTGAGGGACATGTGTACTACGTACGTGCGGGTTCGAGTCCCGCTCCGGGCACTTCTATGATTATAAAAAAGGCCTGCGTCAAGCAAGGCTTTTTTTATGCATGTAAGTCTCTGACTTTTTGAAGAAAAGGGGAAGCGAAGACAAAATCCTGAAGGGTTTGATTCTTGGACAAAAGCACTTCCTCTTTACTACCTTCCCAGGCAAGGAGCCCATTACTTAAAAGGGCAATATTGTCACCAATTTCCATGACAGAGTTCATATCATGCGTATTGATGATCGTAGTAATATTGTTCTCAATGGTGATACTATGGATGAGCTTATCAATGACCATACTCGTCTTCGGATCAAGTCCTGAGTTAGGTTCATCACAGAATAGGTATTTCGGCTGAAGCACGATAGCTCTGGCGATCCCCACCCTTTTTTGCATTCCTCCACTCAATTGAGATGGGTACTTATCCAGCACATCGGCAAGATCCACCCTGTCCAGACAGTAATTAACGCGATCAATTTTCTCTTTGGCTGTTTTGTTTGTAAACATATCCATAGGAAAACGCACATTCTGTTCCACTGTCATGGAATCAAACAAAGCTGTGCCTTGAAAAAGCATCCCAACTTGCATTCGGATATCTCTAATGGAATATTTATCAAGTGCTGTAAAATCAACATCATTATACCAGACTTTGCCTTGCGTTGGCGGGTACAGCCCTACTAGAATCTTAAGCAGCACAGTCTTGCCGGCACCACTTCGCCCGATGATTAGATTCGTCTTACCCGCTTCAAATGTCAAACTAATCTCCTTGAGGATATCCTGTGTTCCGAATGATTTGAATATGTTTTCTGCTCTGATCATGATGTAAGAAGTACTGCAATGAGATAATCAGCAATCAAAATGGCGATATTACTCATCACCACCGCTGCCGTGCTGGCCCTACCCAATTCAATACTGCCGCCCTTTACAAAATAACCCTGATAACAGGATATGGCGGCAAGAATAAATCCAAAGACAACTGCTTTAACATACATTATAAACACATTCCAGGGCTCCAGAAATACACGGATACCTTGAATATATTCTGCTGAAGTAAACAAACCTGTTGGCACTGCTGCGAGATATGCTCCAAGAATGCTGACAATGGCCGCCAATGAAACGAGAAGCGGCACGACAAGTACGGAAGCCAAAATTTTAGGCATCACCAGAAAAGCAGAGGTATTGACGCCCATGATCTCCATAGCATCAATATGTTCCTTCTGTCTCATCCCACCAATCTCCGCTGCCATATTAGAACCCACCTTCCCCGCTAATACTAAACAAGTAATGGTAGGGGCCAATTCAATGATCGTAATATCACGTACCAAATAACCAACATAATATCTTGGAATAAACTGGCCACCAAGCTGATAGCTAATCTGCACGGCCATAACAGCACCCATAAATGTGGAAATCAAAACAACGATGATCAGCGAACCAATCCCTATATCATTCATCTGACGCATGGTCTCACGCCAATACATACTCATTTTCTCGGGTTTTGAGAAAACCTGTTTCATCCAGATGAGAAACTTACCAAAATGCTCTATAAACTTAATATTCATTCACTGATGGCTTAATGAGCGTAAAAGTAACGCATACTTACTAATGCGGGTAATTACTCCTGGTGAATTATTAGTTTAAGGGATAGGGGGGAATGTTTAGGGGGTAATGTTTATGGTGTAATGTTTAGGGTGTAGCGTTGGGGTGTAGTGTTTAGGTAGGAATGTTTAAGGTTGAAGGGCTAAGGTTGAAGGGCTAAGAGGGAATGTTTAGAGTGGTGTGTTAGGGAGGAGTGTTTAGGGTTGAAGGGCTTAGGGTTGAAGGGCTTAGCATATTGCGTTTAAAAGTGTTATGTGTAGCAGATATTAAGAAGTACTTGAATTTGTGAACCCTGAATGTCCTTGAACATGTATAGATTTTGCGTATTCATCTGAATATGACGCTACAGGACTTCATTCTTTAATGTGATCTTTTAAAAGAGCTATTTTTAGGCAAATTATTTATTGAAGATGAACGCAATTATTACTGGTTCTACCAAAGGAATTGGAAAAGCCACCCTCATGGCGTTGGCTAAAGAAGGATGGAATGTAGCGGCAACAAGCCGAAATCAGGCTGATTTAGATGCCCTGCAAAAAGAGTTTAAACAATCCTTTCCTAACCAGGAGTGCTTGATTGATTGTGTAGATTTTAGTAAAAAGGCGGCAACAAAGGATTATGGCGATAGTATCCTACAGCGATGGTCACATATCGATCTTTTAATAAATAATGCAGGCATATTCTTGCCTGGGGCAGTTCATTCTGAGCCAGAGGGTGTACTTGAAAAAACAATTGATTTAAACCTATATGGGCCGTACCACCTCACCAGAAGCATCTTGCCGAATATGTTGGAAAACAAAAAAGGACACATCATCAATATATGTTCTATTGCCAGTTTGGTATCGTATGCCAATGGAGGTGCATATACTATTAGCAAATTTGCTCTACTGGGATTCACCAAAGCGCTGCGGGAAGAGATGAAACCTTATGGTATTAAGGTGACTTCCATTATGCCCGGCGCTACATGGTCTGCTTCATGGGAAGGGGCCACTTTCCCACAGGACAGATTGATGGTACCGAAAGATGTCGCTGAAGCAATTGTTGCCTGTACGCGAATGGGCGCTGCTTCGGTCGTTGAGGAAATTGTGATCAGACCTCAATTGGGCGATCTTTAATAATGGTTAATTATTAATGGTTAATGGTTAATTATGATTGGTTAATTCGCAACCCTATAATATGTGGCTCTTCTGGATACGTCCGCCTACATATTTACCTATTTGCTTTTGATGTTTTGATTATGCTCGTAATTATTTTCAATATTTCTACAGCCTCCTTATTGTAGCATGCATAAGCATCCTTGGCAATAAAATCTGTGTTGAAGAGGAGATCTAACCAATAAACAGTTTCATTTGCCTCCTTTTGGGCGATGGCAAATTTATGGATAAAGTCGGCCTTATTTTCTGCATGCTCAGCCTCCCGTATCAGGGCACCGATGGTTGTACCACTCCTCATTAATTGCATCGACAAAATGAACTCTCTTTGATTCTCACGAAGCTTAAGGCATAGCTTGACAATCTGTACTGAGAAAGCAAAGCTTTTAGTCTTGATGACATTGTTTTTCATACTGATGTAGTTAAATGTTTTCAGTACAAAAATATTCCTTGGGCACATGCAACGTGGGATTTTTATGAAAAGTCATAAATCAAACCTTAATAACTAATAATTTATAACTAATAATTATAAATTATCACTTTCTTTAAGTCATTGTAGCCTAACATCCACATGCAAAGAAATCTAAAATTAATTGCTATAGTTCCACCGGAACCGGTCTATTCCGATATCAAATCTCAGCAAGAAAACATCGCCTCTACATGGGGACCCAAGCATGCCCTTCGCACCCCCCCTCATATCACCATCATACCTCCACTACTATTAAGCTCTCAAGAAGTAGGATGGCTATATGGCATTGCGTATGCTATCGCCGGATCACAAGTGCCCTTTAAGATCCCACTCAAAAATTATGGTTCGTTCAAACCTAGAGTAATTTATATTTCTCCTATTGTAAACACCAACCTACAGGAGCTGCAGGAGATCTGGCATCAGGCGATTAAAACGAAGATGCCCCATGTGCTAAGCAAATATCCTGACAAACCCTATCAGCCGCACATCACGCTTGCCCATAAGGACGTCACGCACCTGCAGTTTGATCAAATGTGGAAGCATTTCGCAGGACAAGAATACCAATCGTCTTTTGAAGTAAATCGATTTAGTATTCTGAATTATTCAGAAGCAGGATGGGCAATTGAAAAAGAGTATATATTTTGATTAAATTCATAAGCCTTTGATGTTTCTTGAATCAAGTTTCTTAACTCAAAATCAACCACCCGAGATAAAGTGGTTAAAATAAAACATTATATACCATGGCAAAGAAAACCTTAGTAAATGCGGAAACAAAGAAAAATGTCCCGGCCTTTATTGATGCCATAAAAAATGAAATTCGACAAGCCGATAGTAGAACGTGACTCAAACTCATTAAGGAAATCACTAAGGAAGAGCCTAAGATTTGGGGGAAAAATATTATTGGTTATGGAAAGTACAAATACCAACGCAAAAACGGAGAGGAATTTGAGTGGTTTACTATTGGCTTTTCTCCAGCGAAGGCACATTTAAGTATTTACCTCATGTACGATTTGGATAAAGAGCCTGCGTTGCGGGATGCACTAGGACCACACAAGAAAGGCAAAGGCTGTCTCTATAT
>JBBKWA010000163.1:0-22190 GCA_037968695.1 Saprospiraceae bacterium | reverse complement strand
GGTAGAGGTTTTGATAGCCATATCGTCAAAGGGTTTAATCAAAGTTTTTTCGAATCAGAATGTGTCAGTTGTGGCGCCTGTGCGCAGGCTTGCCCGACATCCGCTATTTCCGATGTGTTTGAATCAAAGTCAGTAGTAGCCGATGAGAAGATAAGAACGGTATGTACCTATTGTGGTGTCGGTTGCAACCTTGAAGTTTCGGTTGTAAACAAGCAAATAAAATCAATTCAAGCCCCGTTTGATGCAGAAGTTAATCATGGGCATACTTGTTTGAAGGGAAGGTACGCGTTCAAATTCTATGATCACCCTGAGCGATTGAGGTCTCCACAGATCAAGCGGAATGGTGTATTTGAGAATGTGAGTTGGGATGAAGCATACGATTATATTGCTAAGAAACTAACTGATTACAAGGAGAATTTTGGTGCTGACAGTATTGGTGGAATATCCTCTTCACGATGTACGAATGAAGAGAATTACATCATGCAGAAGTTCATTCGTGCAGTAATTGGAACCAACAACATTGATGGTTGTGCTCGCGTGTGCCACTCGCCTACGGCACTTGGCATGCAGCGCACATTCGGAACAGGTGCTGCCACAAATTCAATCGATGATCTGAAGGATACGAATTGCATTATGGTCATCGGGGCCAATCCAACAGACGGTCACCCTGTAACTGGAGCAAAGTTGAAGCAGTTCGCCATGAAGACAAATAACGTCTCCATCGTCATTGACCCCAGGAGGACTGAGTTGGCCAGATTTGCCACACATCACATACCCCTTAGACCAGGAACCAATGTAGCGGTGCTCAATATGATGATGTATTTCATCATTGAGGCCGGTCTGATAGATGAGTCATTCATCAAGAACAGGACCGAGGGGTATGACGATTTCGTCAACCATATCAATCAAATCGACTTAGAAGCAATGGAGAAGGTTTGCGGTGTTGATCGAGAGATTATTCGGAAGGCCGCCATTGCTTACGCATCAGCGCCAAACGCAATGAGTTTTCATGGATTGGGTGTGACCGAGCATTCACAAGGAACGTTTACGGTGATGCAAATTGCAGACCTGGCGCTTCTGACGGGAAACATTGGTAGGAGAGGCGTTGGCGTGAATCCTTTGCGAGGACAAAACAATGTTCAGGGAAGTGCAGACATGGGCGTTCAGCCGCATCAAGGCGCCGGTTATATGGATGTGACCAAGCCTGAAAATCATCAGAAATATGAAAAATTCTACGGAGCGAAGTTGCCGATGTATGCGGGATTGAAGATTCCTGAAATGTTCGATGCAGCCCTTCAGGGCAAGCTCAAAGCATTATGGATCATTGGCGAAGATGTAGTGCAGACGGATCCGAATACGCTGAAAGTGATTAAGGCGCTGGAGGCTACCGAACTTGTGGTGGTGCAGGAGCTATTTATGACGGAAACTGCCAAGTATGCGGATGTCATCCTGCCTGGATCTTCCTTTTTGGAAAAGAGTGGAACATTCACGAATGGTGAGCGAAGAGTGCAGCGCGTCAATCAAGTAGTTGAACCAATACCGGGCTCAAAACCTGATGGTCAGATCATCGTAGATATTATGAACAGAATGGGTTACAAGCAGGCAGATTATACGCCTGATGGCATGCTGGAGGAAATCTCTCAGATCGTACCATTTTTTGCAGGCATCAAATGGGAAGAGTTAGGCAAGAATGGTAAGCAATGGCCTGTTGCGCTGGATGGAACAGACACTAAGATTCTTCACACAGAAACTTTCAAACGAGGCCTTGGTGTCTTCGAATTCAATGCTTTCCGTGAGAGTGAGGAGATTGTTCAAAATGGCAAGGATTACCCTTATATCCTCACTACAAACCGGGAATTGGAGCACTACAATTGTGGCGCCATGACCCGTAGGACAGGCAATGTAGAGATCTTGACAGAAGACACATTGATGATGAATCCGTTAGATGCGAAGAACAATGGTATCGCTGATGGCGATATGGTTTGTATTGAATCACCACGAGGAAAAGTGGATATCAAAGCACGTATTACAGATGATATAAAACCTGGGGTATTGAGTACTACCTTTCATTTCCCTGAGATCATGGTCAATATTGTGACTTCCGACGTACACTGTTCTGAAGCCATGTGTCCTGAGTATAAAGTGGTCGCTGTGCGCATCAGAAAGAGCAAAGGAAAGTTCAAGGAAAAAGCAGAGGCAAAAGATAAGGCTTTGGCATAGAAGGCAGGGAATAGAGCATAGGGCGAAGAGTTTAGAAAGTTTAGCACCCGGTACCTTTGGCGCCTGTTGTTTAGAAGGGTTTAGAAAATAAAACAGATGTTGTTGGAGCAAACTCCAACAACGGATAGTCATAGAAGTGCAAAATTGCCACTGCGTCTCTGCGCCTCTGCGTGCAAACCATAAAAAGCGAGTTAAACACCTCAAGCATTTAACCATTTATACAGATAATCATATAACCCTCACAATTCATTTTTTACAATAATCAATAAATGAAGAAAGGAGCAATTTTTGCAATTGGAATTATTACAACAACCTGTTTACTATTTGGGTCTTGTACTATTAGCAAATAAAAAGGCTGATTGCCTGCGGATTGAAATGCCAGAAGAGGCGCAGGTTAAAAAAATCCTTTCTATGAAGGATTTCCTCGAAATGAATGATACTGTCGCGCAAAACTGTTCGAGGAAACTAATCAGCTTCTTTTTCCGCCCGCCCAGTCGCTGATAATGCTATTGGGTTCGCAAGCGGAAAAAGAAGAAAGAATGAAAACCAAAGTAAAGTAGGCTAGGAAAGCATTAACAAGATCAAACGTATAATTGAGTTTTTTGCGTGACGAGTTCCGCTCGAGCGGAATGGGTTCTTTTTTCCGGAAAAAAAGAACAGATTAAGAAAAATCTATTCGTTTATTAAAAAAATGAAAAACACTTCCAATTCCATCACTACCCATCGCACCGCGATAGCACAAGCAACAGTCTCTGTGAGCAAGCAGGAAACAATTGATGCGATACAAAATAAAACCATCCACAAAGGGGATGTTTTTGAAGTCAGTCGAGTCGCCGGACTGTTTGCGGTCAAGCGAACAAGTGATGTGATCCCGGATAGCCATAATATTGCAATTGATTATTGTGAAGTTCGTCATTCGATTGCGGGTTTGGATATTCAGATCGAAGTGGAGGTGCAGGCTTTGTCCCGCGCAGGAATTGATGCGGAGGCGCTGCATGGCGCATCGATTGTGGCGCTTACAATTTATGATATGCTCAAGCCTGTTGATCAGGCTATAGAAATCAAGAACATAAAACTGATTAAAAAGAAAGGTGGTGCCGAACAGTACAGGGACCAATTGAATAGGGAGATAAAAACAGCGGTTGTCGTTTGTTCGGATAGTATATCTTCGGGAGCCAAAAAGGATCTTGCTGGTCAGGCGATTATCGAAAAACTTAAGGAAAGTAAAATAGAAGTGGACTTCTATGATGTTATTCGTGATGAGGTAGATGCCATTCAGGAAAAAGTAATATCCCTATACAATGAAAAGTTTGACATGGTGATACTCTGTGGTGGGACTGGATTGTCTCCGCGCGATGTGACGCCTGAGGCTGTTCGCCCGCTGTTAGATAGAGAGATTCCAGGGATTGCAGAAGCAGCAAGAAATTTCGGGCAGCAACATATGCCTTATGCGATGTTGTCCAGAAGTGTAGCCGGACTTAAGGGGAATACATTGATTCTGACACTTCCCGGATCAACACGTGGTGCCGAAGAAACTATGGATGCGCTATTTCCTTATGTCCTGCACATCTTTAAAGTGGCATTGGGCATGAGGCATAGTGCCCTATAAGGGGAGTACGCTTTTATTCCGAATGTTTTGATTTACCAAATCCAAAGCCTGCCTGCCCCAGAAAGGTGGAAGGCATTTCTTCTTCTCCTTTATAGCCTAGCTCAATATGTTCGCCACTGTTCGGAAAGTGAACTGTCCCAAAGATATAATCCCATGCACTTAAAGAAATTCCATAGTTAATACCATAACCAAATTTAGCTGGAAATTCTTTGGCGTGATGCCAGGTATGCATCTGCGGGTTATTGAAAATATACTTTAGGTAGCCCAGTGGGACTTTAATGTTTGAATGATTAAAGTGGCCGATACTCAGGGCAATGATATGGACAAGAAAAAATTCCTGAATACCAAAACCAATCATACCCAAAGGAATGTATTCGATCGTTCGGTAGACAATGTTTTCCATCCAGTGAAATCTCAAGTGTGTGGCAAAGCCTAACTGCTTTGCAGAGTGATGCACTTTGTGGAACTGCCATAGGAAAGGTACCCGGTGGAGCAGGCGATGGATATTCCATTGGATGAAATCCCTGATAATAAACATAGCCAGTAGTTGCGCCCAAACCGGCCATGAGCCAATCTGTATTGCAATCAGGTTTGTAATACCAAATGCAGAAGCCAGGAAGTTATTAAAGGCTTCGACAAAAACATTGGAGACCGCATTGTATCCTATTAGGGAGAAAATGAAGAAGTTGAAAAACATATAAAAGATATCCAACCAGAAATCTGATTTTAAAGCGCCCTGTTCTTTACGCCATGGTCTAAGATATTCCAGTAAAAAGAAAAACAAGGATACGGCAATCAGCCAATAGAAATAGTTTGTCAGGGAAGGCGTGGTGATCTCATGCAACAGGTAATTTGCATAACCTGAATACCCATTTACAAATGTGTTCCAATAACCCTGAAAATCCATAGGTCCAATTTATTGCCGGTGTAAAGTTAAATTGATTGGTCGGACATCCTGTGTCTTAAAAGGCACATATTTCCTTAAAAATGAATGCTTTAGGTCATTGGATTTGTGTCTCGAAAGGGTTTGTGTAGGAATGTATTCTTTACAAAAAGTAAAATAAACTTGACACAAAGTAAAACAAACCATACATTTGTACTGTTATCAATCTTATTATTGAATAAAACATATAGATATGAACAGTAAACTCTTATTGCCCAATCAATTTAAAGCGATCGGTTGGATTATTCTGATTCCGATCACTATTCTGGGCATTATAGCGATGACCAATAGCTATGAAGTCGACTGGCTCAATATGAAAGTCTTTGCCTTGTTTAATGATGATTTTGTCTTTGGAGCTACGAATGAATCCGGAAATTTTAAATTTATTGAAACCAATGTCACCCTCACCCTCCTTGGGGCTTTGTTTATTGTAGGTGCAATGATGGTTGGCTTTTCCAAAGAAAAGAGAGAAGACGAATTTATTGCTAACCTCAGACTTTCTTCTCTGCTTTGGTCCGTATGGGTAAGCTATGTGCTTTTATTTCTGGCATTTTTATTTGTCTATGGCATGTCTTTCTTCAATGTGATGGTGTATAATATGTTTACCGTCCTGATCATTTTCATTATCCGCTTCAACTACATACTTTGGAGAAGCTCAAAATCTATGGCTGATGACAAATAGGATAAAAATTGAGCGCGCCATCCATAGTCTGACGCAAGAGGAATTGGCGAAGAGAATATCTGTCAGTCGCCAGACTATCAATGCCATGGAAGCCAATAAATATGTTCCATCTACAGTCCTTGCGCTCAAAATAGCCAGAGAGTTTTCAAAGCCGGTAGAGGAGATCTTTATGCTTGAGGAAGAAGATTAGTGTTTCTTTGTTGACGAACTAAGAAAGGTATTGCAGATAGAAGCAATTGTATTTTGATCTACGGCTTCAAGCGGATGTTTGAAGCCTTCGATCGTTTTGAGTTGTCCGTTTTTTAATTTCCCTGCAGTGTGTTCTGATTCTTCAACAGTAACCATATGATCTTGAGTCCCAATACAGATCAGTGTTTTATGTTTAATATTGTTGAAATGATTTTCAGTCATAGCATCACCTTCACCCATTCTGGTCATCATCTCACCGGTCCGACGCATGATCTCTTTCCAATCCGATGGATGATGACGCTCAGCTAATGTTGAGGCAAAAGCAGGAATCTTTTGTTCAATGATATCAGGGTTCATCATGCGCACATCCTTTTCTGTAGATCCTGGTGTCCAGTGAAACTTAGTGCCCAGCGTAACCACCTTATCGACTCGGTCCGGAAAATCATGGGCGAGCTTTAAAGCAACATATCCACCCATACTGTAACCAAAGAAATGACTGTTGGATACGCCTTCTTGATCCATAACGGCAAGGGTATTATTGACAAAACGGTCAATGCTAAAAGGTCCTGTTAATGGAAGACCACCATGCCCTTCAAAACTGAAATCAAAGACATCAAATAAAGGAGTAAGTAAATCTCTTAGGTCTTTAAACTGGGCTTTACTACCTAGTGCACCATGCAGCATAAATAGCCTGTCTTTCATCTCTTACTATGAATTAATGATTACGAACTAGGCATCCGGATCAGGGCTGCGGTTGGCATCTTTACTTTTAGCCATGTGCACAACACGTTGTGGGAAAGGTATCGTAATACCTGCTTTGCGTAGGGCTTTGAAAATTGCTACCCGAATTTCACTTTTGATATTTTCAACTCTGAAAACTTCAGAACACCAAAACATGACAGTGATATTTATTCCTGAGTCTGCAAACTCAGCTAATCGTATGGAAGGCTCCGGATATCGGCCTACAGCACTATGCTCTAGTGCGACAGTCTTCAAAAGTTTCATTGCTTCAGGTATGTCTTCTTCGTATGCCAGACTGACAGAAACTTCAAATCTGGACATCGTCGGATTATAAGTCCAATTGACCACATTGGTTTGTGTGATAACTGAATTAGGAAGAATGATAAACTTATCTTCTCTTGTGTATACGGTCGTTGTTCTCAGTTTGATTTCCTTAACACGACACACTATACCGTCGACTTCTATGACGTCATTTACTTTGATCGTGCCATCAATAAGAATGATGATTCCGGAAATAAAATCATTAAATAAGTGTTGGAGACCAAAACCAATACCGACTAGCAGAGCTGCGGACCCAACAAAAAATCCTGACAAGTTGAAGCCCAATGCCAGGATGATAAAAATCATAGCAATCACGATAATGGCATATCGTGCCAATTGATTTAAGGAGTATTTCGCTCCTTCATCAGTTTTTTTGTTTTTTTTGATCCATCGGGATAAGAGCCGTAAAGTGATAAAGGATAACAGCGAGATTATAATAATCCCAAGTATATTGTGGACATGCAAGGCATATCCTCCAAATTGTAAAAGCTTGTAATCAAGTATTTCGCTCATTCTGTCGTAATCTATCGTAATATGGCTTCAGAAAATGAAAGTAGGAATTTTGTTGGATTTATTCATTTAATGGGGGTAGATTCTAACGTTTAATGGGTCATGGGCCTCTACGATGTATATTAAGTTGGTGGTCTTTTTGATTTTTTGTTCCAAGTCCGAAAGCTACTCCTGACCCGCTTCATGCTCCATGCATTCTTCCTTTCTGCCTTTATTTAAAACGCATTATCCTTCTGCTTTTTACTATTTTCTCATCGCCAGGTCGTGGTATAAAAAGTTTACCTTTGCATTCTAGCAATGTAAAGAAATGGAGGAATCAATTGAGACTATAGATAGCAATGGAAATGTACTTTCTGCCGGTGATGCTGTCTTGTTAACGAAAGACTTAAAAGTTAAAGGATTTAATAAAGGGCTCAAGCGAGGAACAGTGATAAAAAATATCCGCCTGACGGAGGATCCGGAGGCCATAGAAGGCAAAGTAGAGGGTAGTATGCTTGTGATAAAGACGATGTACTTAAAAAAGAAATAGGCCCATCTGTTACGGGTCAACACAGATCAGGTATTCTAATAGATGTCCAGAATCTTGTATTTGGTTTCATTAAACTGAAAAGTATCACCTGTTTTTAATCCTTTCATTTGACCATAGAGTGGTGCTTTTTCGGACATGCCGAATATTTTTTTACCATCTACAACAACTTCTTCACTGGACACAGCAATAAAAAAATCACGTTGATCTGTACTGACCACAGCTCCTTTTTCAACGTGTACAGAAGTATGATTCGGATCCAGAGATTTAAGTATCCCCATTTCGTATTTTACAAAGGCTAATTCTTCTTCCATGACGTGCAGGACTTCATCTGCGGAATTCGATCCTTCAGTAGATTGGCTTGGGGAATCCGGATGGCTCGTCACTTCAGCTTTAGCTTCTTCAATTCGATTGGTGAAGTGAGTAATAAGTTCTTGCTGTTTTTCAATACAGATCTTGAGTATAGCTTCTTTTGAGGTTTCTTTTTTCATTTTGTTGAAATTAATTAAAAACTAATGATCAGCGATGAATGTGATTAAATAGCAGGATTACTTTCCTTAACAGATCATATCAATAGAACGGTTTTTCGGTGTCCATTGTTTTTGGTTGAAGGCTAAATTCAAGCTTTTTTGTCTTCTACCAACAAGGCAATTTTTTCGAGTATGGGGTTCCAGCCTTCACCGTTGTTATAAGCCTCCTCATAACGCTCCCGACCTAAGGCGGCCCCCTCAAATTCATTTTGAATAACAGTTAATATCGTTTGCTCACCTTCTTTTTCAAGATTATACGTGACGATGAGATGATTGGCCGGTATATCTTCCATCTCTTTGTTTGGATCAAAGACAGTGTATCTAAGTACATGCGGGGCTTTATATTCCAAGACTTTTCCGGTCACAAATATTATCTTTTTACCTTCGATTTCTGCTTCCCATAAAAGTGTACTCCCTGGATTCCAATCTGATTTTGCTTCACAACCAAACATATAGATTTTGGTTTTAGTCGGATTGACAAGCGCATCCCAAACTTTTTCTATAGGGGCATTGATGTGTATTGAATTGAGTACTTGCATTTTTTTGGTCAGGTTTATGATGCGCGTGTTATTTACTCTTTTTTAAGAAATATTTTTGCTCTCCAAAGCCTACCTCAACACATATACCACTAGCATCTCTGGATTTGCATTTTACGGTATATAGTTGTAGATTATTCTTCTTATACTTGAAAGCAAATGTTTCCATTTGAGCTTTTGTTTTACCAAGTTTTATTTGATCGACATCCAGGCCAATATCATTATAGTCTATTACAGGTGCGTAATATTTGTAATTCGCTAGTCCTGAAATTTCTCCAGTTTTGGTAAATCCAATATATGTTCCTTCTTCCGTTAAGTATGTTCCTTTGAATAGAATCTGCTCCAACACTTTATAAGGGAGGTCTTCCGCCATGGCATTTATTTTTATAAAGTAGTCATCACCAATTTTAATTTTATTGTTGGTCTTCATTGTAATAGAATCAATCAACCGGACAGGATTGCCATCCTGATTCTCCCAAAGCTGATATTGTCCATTTTTGGTAACCAAACTTACATCTGTTATGGCTTCATGAAAGTTGAGCAATATTTGTGAAGATTGTGATGTGTTGGCGGGTATTTTTATAAAACAAAATTCGCAGATTTTTTGTGCCCGTTTAGGTGATTTATCTTCAATAATACTGTTATAATAATTTTCATTAAGCCAATTCCCCGCTAATGGGATCTGTTGTTCACCTTTTTTTACATCCGGTGTTGACTCTAAGGCTTTATCGGATTGCCTGGGATCATTAGTGCATCCAAAGACAATTAGTAGGCTGAAGGCGAAAAGAATACTTCTTAACATGGTTATGGCGGTGGTTTGTATTGAAAATTACTGTATAATGAGGTAAGATTCAAATAAAGATTAAGCTCGAAAAGATTATCTCAGAAACAATTTGATTTGAACTTAAAGCCGTATGAAATTAATACTTGGCTCTGATCCGACTTAAGCTAACCTGTGTAATTCCCAGATAGGAAGCAATGTACTTTAATTGGACGCGTTTAAGCATTTCGGGGTGCACCTTGATTAAGTTAAGATAGCGTGTTTCTGCAGAGTAAAATTGAAGGCTATCAATGCGGTTTAGCGCATTGATAAAAGAATTGATTAGGACCCTCGTGAATAGGCGCTCAACATCTCTATGGTTGTCGAAAAGTGTGTCAAGCGTATCTACATCAATGACAATGAGATCACTATCTTCAAGGGTCATCATCCCTTTGTTAGACGCCATCTCCGAAACTATGCTTTGGGCATTTGCGAAAAACACATTTTCAAAAGCAAGTCTATCGGTAATTTCTTTTTTTCCTTTTATGTAAAAGACCCTAAGCGCTCCCTTTTTGATAAAAAATAAATTCCTAGATAGGGTGCCAATAGGTTGGATAATCGTATTTTTCTTGTAAGTGACTTCTTTACAAATTCCCAGCAAGGCGCTCAGTGAGGAGGACGACAATGGGTATAGAGATTGTATGCAATCTATTAATTCTTTCACGTGGTGTGGGCGTGTTTGACTTAAAAATAGGAATTAATTAGGAATTAACCGAAGTTAATTTTAATCAGGATATATTTGACTTTTTTTAATAAATGAATAGTAAATGAAGGTCAAGGTGCTTCATTAATGGGAAATTTGGCCAATATTACTATTGAGGTTTACATGTACAGGTTAATGGCAGTTATGGATTTCTGTAGATTCTGAGGTCATCTTTGGACTGATGAAAGGTATGCCTAGATTCAATCCGCGAAGAATAAGCAAAACGGCCATTATCCCTACTATAAAAGGAACAGCCTGATTTAATTTTTGCCTGGTCTTTAAGGAGATTAAGTGGCCAAAGAACATTAATCCGGCCATTATTGGTATTGTGCCAATTCCGAATGAGAACATCAATAGGGCCCCATATCCTGTATGCATAGTGGCCAAAGCAGCTGCTATCGCAACATATACCAAGCCACACGGAAGAAGACCATTTAACAGCCCTATAGCAAAAAGGGAAGAAGGATTTTTGGATGCAGCCAATAACCTGCCTAACCCTTTTTGGACCCATTGATCAAACTTTGCCAGGCCTGGGATAAAAGCACTGATGGATAGACTTGAAAATATTAAAATCAGGATCGCCAAACCTGCACCGATAGATATGGCCTGCTGAAGTCCCCATAATTTAAACTGGTTGCCCAAAAAGCCAAAAATAAAGCCCAGAATGCCATAAGTAACTGCTCGTCCAAGGTTATAAAGCAATATACCCACTTGCTTTTTAACACCTTCATATTTGTGGACGGGTAAAGCCAGCGCAATCGGGCCGCACATGCCTATGCAATGAAAGCTACCCAGAAAACCTATAGAAAGTCCTGTAAGTATGGATAGATAGATTTCATTCATTTCTCGATAGGTTAATTGCGTACCGAAATGTCATCAAACACAATCAATTGATTTAAAGCTAGCCTGCATGGTTGAAACTTGATCAAAAGGTTAATTAGTTCTCAAAAGTTCACCGTCTTATTCGACAAAGACACTTTCTTCTTTATAGTATTCTATACCTGCGTTGGTCCACCGTATTCTTGCTTTGTACATTCCTTTTACGAGCTCAGTTTTATTAATTGTACGATGATTGTATCCGTTTGGTGTTAAGGGTAACTGGACATCTTTTTCTTTATCATCCGATTTTAAGAGTTCGATATTTCCCTGTTCTAATTTTTCAAAAGCACCATAAGGTAAAGTGATGATGACATCGTATTCATTCTGGCTAACGAGATTGTTGGATGTGAGATTGAGAAGATTTTGTTGTGCATCGATTAGTTCCTGATAGTGTAACTCTTTTTGATAGTAATTGTCATCTATCATTTCATTTGTTTGTTGTGATGCAAAGTAAACCATACTTAACATCCCAACGACAAATAAGGTGATAACGATTGCTATTTTATGTCCCCAGTTCATGTGTTTGTGATTTGCTGCCGTCGGTTCGTTTGATTGGTCAAAAGACTACTTAAACGGACCTAAAAATTTTGTTTTGACAGATTGTAGTTTCTGCCCATTCGAATATACGCCAATCGAGATATTATTGCTTCGTTGAAGAATCTCAGATTTAGGAATTTCTAAAAAGAAAGTGAAATCATTGATGGCTTCTGCTTTAAGTATTAATGCGTTGGTGCCAATCATCTTGATTTCTCCCGGTAACCCCTCGACACGTAATTCTATAGGAATGGCAGCATTTGTTTTATTGATGATTTTCGCTTCAAACAAGTTACTTAGTTTGTACTCAGAAACTTCCTGATAGAGTTGGCCTTTTACCCTGGTGATGTGTGTATCTACTGTTTTACGTGTTATGATCATGACCGTCATCACGGCAAGCAATATGATCAAAACGCCGGTATATGCTTTTATCTTAGTGGTGAAATTAAAGCCTGACCCTTGTTCGATTTGATTTTCTGAAGCATATCGAATTAGCCCTTTTTCAAAACCCACCTTGTCCATCACTTCATCACAAGCATCCACACATGCTGTGCAGCCGACACAATCCAACTGGACACCATCGCGAATATCTATTCCAGTAGGACATACGATAACACACTTTTTGCAATCAATACAATCTCCCTTTGTCCGTTCTTCATTTTTCTTATATCGACCACGCGCTTCTCCTCGCTTGTAATCATAAGACACTTGCATTGTATCCTTGTCAAACATAACCCCCTGTAATCTTCCATAGGGACAGATCGTGGTACATACGATCTCACGAACAAAAGCAAACACAGTATAGAACATAATCGTAAAAGCAATGAGTCCTGCCAGGAGACCCATATGACGTGAGGGGGCTTCCCCTATTATTTTAAGCACTTCATCAATACCCAGTATATAAGCAAGAAAAGTATGGGCGATGAGAAAGGAAAATAAAAGGAAAAGTGTGTGTTTGAGGGATTTCTTCCATATTTTCTCAAATGTCCATGCGCCGTTGTCTAAAGCTCGTTGGCGTCCCGGTGAACCTTCAATAAGCCACTCTATCCGACGAAAGACAAATTCCAGGAAGACCGTTTGTGGACACGCCCAGCCACAAAATAAACGGCCATAAATTACCGTAAATAAAACGATGAATACAATGAAGGCAATCATGCCTACAGCAAAGATGAAAAAATCCTGTGGCCAGAATATTTTGCCAAAGAGAATAAACTTACTATCAATAATATTGATTAGAAACAACGGGGCTCCTTTCACTTTAATAAAGGGAAGAATAAAAAATATCAATAAGTACAAGTAAGAAACTGCAGATCTGTAATTGTAAAACTTACCTGTTGGTTTTAGGGCATAGATCCAGTTTCGTTTACCAGACTCAGTAACACTGCTTACCCGATCACGAAATGTATCCCCGTGGTAAAGTTCATCTTCTTCCATATTATTCTACGATCGACGTATCGATCGATTCAGTATTTGCTTTTATAGTTTCAGTCAACTCAGTTACCGGAACATACAATTCTCCCTGCTTTTCTTTTGCATCAGGTGGATTGGTGCCCTTTAAAGTGAGAATATAATTCGATACCTGGGCCATTTGGATGGGGCTTAGTTGCTCCTTCCAGGAGATCATTCCTTTTTCGGGTACACCATATTTAACGGTTTTGAATATTTCCTGTAATGAACCTCCATGTAAGGTGTAATCGTCTGTCAGGTTTGGGCCAACTAAACCTCCACCATCCAGCTTGTGGCATACAGCACATAGTGTGATAAATACTTTTCTACCGGCATCCAGGTCAGCGCCAGTCATAATTGCCACTGAGGATTCATCAATGCTGTTGGCTTCACGTTTTAGATATTCATCATGTTCCAAATCAGCTTTAGCCATCTCATTTTCAAACTCTTCGATTTGTAACGGTGCTGACTTTGCGATATGGTAGCGGTATAAATAAACTACTGCAATCAGGATAGAAATCAGAAACGCTGTAGTAAACCATGGCGGAATAATATTATCCAATTCCCGGATGCCATCATAATTGTGCCCGGTATCCAATTTGGCTTCTTCTTCTATAGGCCTAAAGGTCGATGTTGCCAATTTTGTTTTTAGCCATTCAAAAAGTGTTTGATGCGCCACTTCAGGTTGTTGGCCCAAACTAATTTTTTTGATAAAGTCATTGGTCTTTCGTGCAAAAAATAAAATGAGAAACAATTCAGCCGAAATCAAACAAATCAGTAAAAAGGTCATCGCACTATTGGATAATCCTGGGGTTGCAACGGCCGTGGTATTCGCAAACAATGACGTACTCATCATGACCAAGCCCAGGGGCAATAGCACTTTTGCGCTTTTCGATTTGAGCCTATCGGCATAATACTTTCTCGCTGCGGTTAAAAAAGTATTGGACAGAATCCATATAGGAAACAGCAAGAACAAAGCAAAGATGATAAGCAAGGTATTGGTATCGATTGTAAAGCTACTTTCGGCACTGCCTTGTGCCATTATCGTTGCACTACTGAAAAGCAGAGAAATACTAAATATAGTTTTCATATGTTTTGATATACAGTTCAGGATTAATAATTAGTCATTCAACGGGAGGTTCTCCAGATGCTCAAGCTCCTCAGGGTCAATGCTGTAAATCCAAATCACGACACCGGAAAAAAACACGACGAAAAGTAAAAGGGAAACCATAGGAAAAATGCTGACCCCAATGATCTGTTCTAAATAAGTTGAAAATTTCATGTTTTATTTATTTAGTAGTTGGTGTTTTAACTTTAATATCCTGCCCTAATCGTTGTAAGTAAGCGATCAGCGCAATGATCTCCCGATCGGCAGGGATATCAATTTTATCATTTTTCAAATTCGCAGCGATCTTTTCAGCTTGCTTTTTTAGATCATCATTGGCGATGGCCTCATAGCCCTTAGGATAGGGCACCCCCATTTTTCTCATGGCATGGATTTTTGAGTTTGTCGTCCCAATGTCCAATTCTTTGTCAAACATAAATGGATAGGATGGCATGATTGAACCCGGTGCCATAGATGTCGGATCATACATGTGGTTGAAATGCCAGCTATCCGGATATTTTCCGCCAATTCTAGCGAGATCCGGCCCTGTGCGTTTGCTACCCCATTGGAAAGGATGGTCATAAACGAACTCACCCGCTTTTGAATATTCACCATAGCGCGCGACTTCATACCTAAATGGTCGAATCATCTGTGAGTGACAATTGTAGCAGCCTTCCCGGATATAGATATCACGTCCCTGCAATTCCAAAGGCGTGTAAGGTTTGACAGAAGAAATGGTAGGGACGTTTTCTTTGACAAGGAATGTGGGCACTAATTCAAAGAATCCCCCTAGCGCAACGACAAAAAGACTCAAAGCTAATAGCATAATGGGTTTGCGTTCTACCACACTGTGCCAAAAGCTACCTTTTGGTGATTTGTATTTCGGTGCAAGCGCAGGTGCTTCGGCATGTTCCTCAGCCACAAAGGTCCCTTGCTTTGCCGTCTTCCATAAATTATAGATCATGAGGATGACGCCGACTAGAAATATCGTACCACCTAATGCTCTCATGACATAGAAAGGAATGATGGTTTGGACGATATCCATGAACTGGTATTGTAGCTGTCCTTCCGGCGTAAAAGCTTTCATCATGAAATAGGAACGGAAAGCACTCCAATACATCGGAACTGCATATAGAACGATACCAAGCGTTCCTAACCAAAAATGGGTATCCGCCATTTTAATAGAATACAATGACGTTTTAAACATTTTTGGAAATAACCAGTAGAGCATACCAAAAGTGAGGAAACCATTCCAGCCTAAGGCACCGATATGTACGTGGGCAATGGTCCAATCGCTATAGTGAGAGATTGCATTGACATTTTTAAGCGACAGCATGGGCCCCTCGAACGTACTCATCCCGTAACATGTCACGGCTACAACAAAAAACTTTAAGACAGGGTCTACTCTGACTTTATCCCATGCACCACGTAAGGTGAAAAGTCCGTTGAGCATGCCTCCCCAACTTGGCAGAAGAAGCATAATGGAGAATGCCGTACCCAATGATTGAGCCCACTCTGGTAATGCTGTATATAGTAAGTGATGCGGTCCTGCCCAAATGTAAAGGAAGATTAAGCTCCAGAAGTGGACGATACTTAGCTTGTAAGAGTATATAGGTCTTTCGGCCGCTTTCGGAAGGAAATAATACATCAACCCGAGATATGGTGTAGTCAGAAAGAAAGCCACAGCATTGTGCCCATACCACCATTGTACAAGTGCATCCTGTACGCCTGCATACCAGGAATAGCTATGGAAAAGGGAGGTGGGGAGCTCTACAGAGTTTACAATATGCAACATCGCCACGGTAACCCATGAAGCGATGTAAAACCATATGGCCACATACATGTGCCTTTCCCGGCGAGTCAGAATGGTGCCAAACATATTGATGCCGAAGACGACCCATATCAATGTAATAAGAATGTCAATTGGCCATTCCAGTTCAGCATACTCCTTCCCAGTGGTGAAACCCATTAATAAGGTCACTGCTGCCAGAACAATAATTGTTTGCCAGCCCCAGAAATGAATCTTGCCGAGCATTTTGCTCCACATTGAAGTTTTTAGCAATCGAGGTAACGAGTAATACACAGCCGTAAAAATCCCGTTACCAACAAATGCAAAAACAACAGCATTGGTATGGACCGGTCTGAGGCGACCAAATGCCAGATGCGGAAAATACTCACTGAAATTTAATACAGGGAATGCCAATTGAAAAGCTGCAATAACACCAAGTAACATGCCCACAGCTCCCCAAGTGATGGTTGCAATGGCAAACAGCTTTGTGAGTTTGTTGTCGTAGCTAAATTTTTGTAATTCCATAGACTTTGATCCGCTTTGTGGATTGAGAGTTTTTATTTATCATTTTATTTTTAAGATTGACCAATATCTGTCAAAACAAAATCATTTTATTTCCTTTTGTTTTTCAATATTGTTTTCCTCGCCGTCTTCAAATAGCATGCGCTGCGCAGGGGCGTAATTGTCTTCAAATTGCCCATCTTTTACACCCCATATAAAAGCAATAAGAAAACCACCTGAGATGGCTAAACTGACTAGAAGTAGTAAGACGATAACGCTCATTTAATGGAGTGGTTTTGCATTGTTGACGAATCGAAATTAATTAAGGAAAGACAATCCATAGGGCTTAATTCAATTTATATTTTCTGGCCATGAGTTGGCTTAGGCCATAGGTGATTAGGATAATTGAAATCGTACTGGAAGGCATTAAAATGGCAGCAATGACCGGAGAGAGTGTTCCCTGCACTGCAAAATACAAGCCTATGATATTGTATACTATCGAGATGCCAAAACTGAAAATAATAATTCGTTTTCCAGATTGTATATAGCGCATGATTTGATCCAGGATAGAGATTTTTGAGGCATGAATAATGCCATCTGCAGCAGGTGTAAAGTTGTTGTCATCATCACAAACTGCGAAACCTACATCGCTTGCTTTCAGTGCTCCGGCATCATTAAGGCCATCTCCGATCATCAGTACTTTAGCCTTCCTGTTTTCTTTGAGATAATTAATATAGGCCAGCTTATCATGTGGAGATTGGTCAAAAAGCAATTCAACTTCTAAACCCGTTTTTATCTTAAGCAAATCATATTCTGATGCGTTGTCGCCCGAAATGATAGCCAACTTAAACTTGGATTTTAGTGACCTAAAGAGGTTGGATAACCCTAAGCGATAAGCATTCGATACCTTAAATATTCCAATCATTTGTCCCTCCCTGGTAACACAAACCTGACTGCCATTAATGTCATCAATATTTACTCCGGTAAAGGCAGGCGATCCAACTTTAAAATGACATTCATTAAGCCAACCTTCAACGCCTTTATTCTCAATGATCTTATGATTTTCCGATAGCGGTACGACCTGAATGTCCAGATAGGTTAATACGGCCCTACTTAAGGGATGATTGGAATGTACTAATAGTGCGCTAATCTGCTTTTTGAGTTGATCAGAAAGAATCTGACCTTCATAGCGCACATTCATTGTAGCGGTTTGTGTTAGCGTGCCTGTTTTATCAAAAACAATGGTATCCGTTTTAGCTAAAGACTCGATAACATCGGCATTTTTAAGATAGAGCTTGTTCCGCGATAGGAGACGAAGCATATTGCCGTTGGTAAAATTAGAAGCTAGTAATAGGGCACAAGGACATGCCACGATCAGGATGGTGGTAAGCGCATTCCACATCAAATGTGTTTGTCCTTGTTGAAACCAGTAGACGCCGGCCACTGTAGCAATGCCCAGGACGATATAGGTAAAATACTTACTGAGTAATTCCGTAAATGTATAGGAAGGCGGTTTTTCAGTCTTATAGTTTTCTTTATTCCAAAGATTAGTGAGATAAGACTGGGATACTTCTTTGACAACAAGTAGTTCTATGACACCTCCGATTTGTTTTCCACCGGCATATATTATTTCGCCCTTGTGAATGGTCACCGGCATGCTTTCTCCTGTGACAAAACTATAATCTATTTCTGCATTTCCTTTGGATAGCATAGCATCTGCAGGAATCAATTCCTGATGATGTATCTGTAGGATATCATTCTTTTTTAATTCATTTACTGGAACTGATTGAACTAGATTGTTTTTTAAAACATTCACTGCAATCGGGAAAAAAGATTTAAAATCGCGATCGAAAGTGATGGTTTGGTAGGTCCGGTCTTGTACTACCCGGCCTATGAGCATAAAGAAAACAATGCCACTCATACTATCGAGATACCCAGTTCCGGTGCCAGTGCTGATTTCATAGATGCTGCGGCCAAAAGTGATGAGCAGGGCTAATGCAATGGGAACGTCAATATTGAGATATTTAGATTTAATACCATGCCAGGCATTGACAAAGAATTCATTGGCACAATAGGTGATGACGGGGAGAGATAGCGCCAGAATGAGAATGGTAAAGGCTTTTCTAATGATTGGCTCAATGGCTTGCGATCCGGAAAAATAATCCGGTAAGCTTAACATCATAATATTGGCAAAGCAGAAACCGGCGAGGCCAATTTTGTACCATCCTTTTTTGTCACTTTTTCTTAGCTGTGATGTAGTGACATCTTCAAGACTGAGATGTGGTTCATATCCAATCCGGGTTAGCGTTTCGACCACATCCCGTAAAGAAGCTTGTGTCACATCAAAGGTCATAAAAACCTCTTTTTTCCTAAAATTTACTCTTGAAGAAATAATATTAGGATTCACCCGGTGAATATTTTCCAAAAGCCACAGGCAACTGCTACAGTGCATTTGAGGCAAATAGAGGGTGATGTTTGTTTGTTGGCCATCAGAAAAGTGAATGAGTTTTCTTGCTATCTCTTCATCATCAAGAAAAGAAAACTTGTCTTTTCGAAAAGTATTTTTCTGTGTTTTTCCGGGATGATCATTCAGGGTGTAGTAAGTGCAGAGATGATAGTTGTTTAGAATTTGAAAGACACTTTTACATCCTTCACAACAAAAGACTTTATCTCCAAATGTGGTTTGTGCCCTTGAGCAGGTATCACCACAATGGTCACAAAGAATAAGTGTGTTGGTTTTGTTCGGATTCATTATGAATAAAGAAATAAATACCTTTATATCCCGTATTCTTATTTTAAAAAAATCAGTTTACAAGAAAGAACTTCCCTGAATCAAGCTTGTTATTAAATTCGCCAATTGTGTTTTCTTCAAGCATTTTAATCAGGTTTTTTTTGACATCTCTATATTGATCATGGACAGGACATGGTTTACTTTCATTGCATGTTTTGAGACCAAGTACACAATCAGAATAAATTGAATTACCATCCAGGGCTTTGACAATATCCGCGAGTGATGTTTTTAGATCGACCTGATCGAGGTAGAACCCACCATTAGGCCCTTTAACGGATTGCACAAGTTTTTTACGCCCTAATTCCTGCATAATCTTGGCAACAAAATGCTCCGGGGCACCAGTGCCTTTTGCAATGCCCTTGATGCTGATTCGAGAGCCTTCTTTTGATTTTTGGGCTACAAAAATCATTGCTTTAATACCATACTCGCACGTCTTTGAAAACATAATTAATTAAGCAAGTTCCTAAAGTGATGTATTTCTCCTTCAAAGATATGACGTATTAACGAATAAAAAGACTTTTTTATCCTATTATGCGCAATGTCATCTTAAGGGATGATTTCAAAAGGTATATGATCGTTATGCCCCAATCGGTTTGACCCTAATGGATATATCCATTGGGGTGAAGCTAAAGAAGGCTAAGTACTGATCAACTGGTTTCCTCCTTGCCATTCTCCGGGAAAATAATCAGCAGCGCACTAAACAGCACCACATTTTTGATAATGTATTGCCCAACCAGCGTGAGTGAATACATGTGCTCTTCGTTGAAGGAGATCGCTGGCAGGAGAAAAAGAGGGGTAAAAGTAAATACGATATGAATGAGCGCCAGATAAATAATTGATTTGTGCCGTACATTAAGTAGTAGTAGAACACCGATGATCACTTCCCAAATTGCGAGCATCAGAAAGGAGATATTATCTGGAATAAGCCCAAAGGTCAATATGTGAATCGTTTCCTTGGCTAAGATTTCAGCAGGACTTAGGCCTGAGAAGAATTTGAGTGTACCGAACCAGAGATAGACTATGCCAAGACTTATTATGAGCAACCGTTGACGATGCTTGAGGAGGGATTTAATCATTAGTGAATGATTGTTTCATTAGTGGTCGATTGACCAGCGTATAAACCCAAATAAACTTGTAATCATGGACTTATTGACAGCCCATATCTATTTGTGATTGCAGATCGTTATTTGGGAAACAGTTGCCTGACATTGTCGCATCTGGTCTGTAACGCATGATGTTTGGATCATACAAACCGTTTTCGAGGAATTCAAGCAAAGCAGCCTTTTCGTCAGCCGTCATATGTAACGGTTTGAATAAAGGTGAAATCTGCTCCTTTGGAATCATCGGGTTTTCAGGAATACCTTCATTGAAATAATCAACTACATCTTTCAGTGTCGTCTTGCTGGCACCATGGAAATAGAAACCAAAGTCTTTGAGGTTGTATAATTGAGGAACCTTAAACTGGTTCATATCTTCTGCCCTGCCCGTAAATCCACCTCTGCCAAGATTTCTCTTGTCGCTACTTCCTGTTTTGAAAACTTCAAAACCACTTTGATAATGATTCAACACGCCAAGCGAGAAAAATAAATGAGGATCGCTGTTTAATGAAGGACTATTGTGGCAATTGACACAGCCTGCTTTACCGAAAAACAATAAGGCGCCTTCTTTTTGCTGAGGCGTCATTGCATTCGTCTGTCCTTTCAACCATTTTTGAAAAGGAGCTTCATTGGTCATGATCGTTCTAAAGTATGCTGCAATAGCAAAACCTGCGGTTTGTCTTGTATAACGCTGACTGACCGGGATATCAGGAAAAGCAGCATCAAATAGTGGTGTATATCCAAGTGAATCTAAAATAGCTTTATTGACTACCTGACGGTGTACGATTAAGGCACGTTCGTTATTAGCCTCAAGACCCATGAGGCCTTTATAATTTATTTCAAAAAGTGAATCTGAGCTCCATGCAAACTCAGTTCCTTCATTAACGCCAAATGATCCGAAACTTCCTGCCCATAATGCATTTGTTACATAGGCCAGGTTAAGCATAGGCAGTGGGCGTGCCCCTTGGGCATCCACCTCATCACCATCATAGTATGGGTTCTTCTTGCGTTTTTCTCCGCTTTGTCCGTAACCTACAGCGCCATCCGCTATACCTTGAAATCTTCCGGCTGTAAAGCTTCGATCAGGGATGTGGCAACTACTGCAAGAATAGGTTTCTTTGGAAACAGGGTATTTTGGATCAAGGCCTAAACCTGTTTCGAAAAACAGCATTTTGCCAAGCTCGACTTTTTCAGTGGTAATTGGATTTTTAGGATCCTGATTTGGAATGGAAGCGAAATCGGTACTTGCGGGTAGAATATATCCATCGTAAGAACCGGTTTTACAATTTTCGTTAAGCACTTTAATTAAGAGCTCATCAAGATCACCGGCATACTCATGTGAACAACCTACGTACATGCTGGCAGCACATAACATAAGGACTATAAACATTGGTTTTTTTAAGCGACCATAAGATCGCCCAAAAAGGAAAATATTCATGGTATTACAATTTCCTTATTCAAAAATCCCAACTTGCCCAAAAGAGCGGAGTGAGTTGAGTTCCAAGGTTCCCCATTGGAAAGGGTCAAATTTAGTACCAAATTCTCTTTAAAAAAAGAGATTGAAGTCTTTTTTCTCAAACTTTCGTTGTTTTTTTTTGCTTTATGCAAAACAATGGGCTTCATATATAATTTTAACATTATATAACCAAGTGTCTTTCTGACATCTTTGTATACCAATAAGTTTAAATATGAGCTCGAGTGTTGGTTCCTCTTTGTTT
>JBBKWA010000162.1:0-3368 GCA_037968695.1 Saprospiraceae bacterium | reverse complement strand
AAATCACTAAATCACTAAATAAAACCAACTCTTTTCATTTAGTCAATCACCCCAAATGTCATCCCTGAACCCAGGTTTGTAATCACATTGCCACTTCCTCCTGAAATCGCTTTTCCCGGATCACCTCCTACTGCCCAGATTGTTGAGCATAGAGTGGACTCACCACCTGGATTGCCAAGGCTTCCACCTGTTCCACCAACGGCACCAACTTCACTTCCATCACTACTGCAGGTACCTGTAAATCTTACGCCATTTCCTCCGACACCGCCAAAATCAGGAGAATCCAGGTCGGTGATATTACTTCCTTCACTACCAGAATTACTTTCATGCCAATAGCATGAACATCCATCTGCAGTCCCTATAGGATCAAAATATCCATTCCCTCCGTATCCACGAGGATGGCCTGCTCCTCCACCACCTCCACCGCCGAAATAGTTGTTGCACGTTCCGTCTCCACCTCCACCGGCTCCACCTCCACCGGCTCCAGCCACAAGACCATGATTCTCGACATGAATGCTAACACCGACAGAAGTAACAATAGCATGACCCCCGTTCATTCCATCCTGAGGACTTGCCGAAAATAGTCCATTGCAATTATTTCGAATTCCCCGATTTCCACCATTACCTCCACCGCCGACAATAGATCCATGGTTAACAATCGTCACCTGACTCCCCACAGGTAGTCCTGAAAAATCTAGTGCATTCTCTCCTTGATAACAAGCAGAAACTAGTACAGTATCAGGAATGATGATCACATACTTTTGGGGTACACTAAAACTATTGGCATACGTTGTAAAGAAATCAACTTCACATACATTATCTGTAATAGTGATAATCTTGGTGCGGCATTCAAGGCAATAACAATTCCACTCCTCTATATAAGCATCGTAATATTCTAAACACTGACTTTCTGTATTAAAAATATGCAGTCCATTGGATGGGTTAGATATCTCATCGCGCTGCATTGTTGTCATCCTTGGAAAAATAACACCCTTGGATGTACTCTCTACCTGAAGTTGCGCTGAACTATCCGGGTCTGTACCAATGCCTATCCGCCCATCAGCAGTAATCCGTATACGTTCAAAGAACTCAATATCAGCTGTACCGTTGCCTAATCGCAAGGGATCATTGGCATTCCAAAAAATCACGGGTGAAGGGTCGTCCTCGCTTCCGCTATACAGACGAAGTAAATGCGCGTTATTAAGATTGCCAAGATTGATTTGTGAAGCCTCATAGGGGTCAATACTTCGTATATCCAGCTCCACTGCTGGTGTATCGACGTTTATACCTACATGCTGGCTTATACCTTGGAAGGGAATGAAAAAGGGGAATAGAAAAAGAAATCGGAAATATTTGACCATAGCAGATTGTTTCGCATTGAAGATATGGTCAGCTTATGAGAAACAAAAGTTAGTTTGAGTGAACAGTTCATATACTATGTAAACTGCTTAAATAGGTTGATAGAATGAGACTTACATAAAAGAAAATGGGGGGAAGGCGGAATAGCATGGGGCAAAGCGTTTAGAGGGTTTAGTATCTTCACCTACGGTTCGATGGTTTAGAGCGTTTAGTTTTTTTATTTTTCTAAACGTTGATCAATACCACGTGGGCCGATGCATTTACATCAAAATATCTCGCTGCACTTTTGCGCCTGTTCGTAAGACTATTTTGGAGAGCGGTGAGCGGTGAGCGGAATTTAGACACCAGATATTAGAAATTAGATGCTAGACAGTTAACCACTAAAATTCGCTTTGCTCCCGTCCCGATTGAGCGGGATCGGGATTGCGGCTTTGCGAGAAATTATTTAGCGGAATGAAAGGTATAAAAAAAAGCCGGGAGCGATGTGCTTCCGGCCCTGTAGTATTGCTACTTTGAAAGTAACCTTGTTATTGTTTCGAAATTTGATGGGTAAACACTTTACCTCCCTGCGTCACTGTAATAATATAGTTTCCCTGAGGCACCTTTGCTATATTAATATCGCGTGCGTAATGTCCCCCTGCATTTACATTTTGATCTTTATAAATTTCTTTCCCGTTGATATCGGTGATGATCACTGATAAAGGACCAGATTCAGGCGTAAATGATAATGCAAAGATACCATCATTTGGATTAGGAAAGATACGGACATCTGCTAACTCAAGCTGTTGTACGTTATGGATATTCGTTGGATCATCAATATCCGGGTCATCATTGCGACTGGTGGCCTTTATTAGTTCAGGCTGGCCACAATCTGAGCGGGATCTGAATTCATGTCCAGGAATTTCTGACCAGTTTTTTAACGTGGCCGTCGTGTGTTTATACTTACCATCACGCATAAAGTCCACGTTGACCTCATCACCAGGCAGAAAATTTGCTAAAGCAAAATGTAAGGATTGGAAATCACTGACATCAAACTCTTCAACCTTTTTGATAACATCTCCCTGAAGCAAGCCTGCTTCCTGCGCACCACTATTTTCAATGATGCTGTTGATGGTCGCCCCATACTCTTCGGAACGATTATTGGCATATACCCCCAGTGCTGCACAATTGGACTCTGTATGCCCTGGACGTCTGGCAGCATAAGTCCCATGTGGACTCTTATCGTTGCTCCATGTATAAACGCGTTTAACTTTTTGATCGCCATCTATCTCAATATTTTTTGAAATAATCACAATCTTTTCTTCATCCATATCTACATCTTCGTCCAGCGTCGCTTCGATAATAACGTTATCACCGGCAGACTTAAACATAAACAGCCTTTCCTGATCAGTGGATTCTATATCAACGTCAACGTCTATCTGTTGCATCATCTCCGGATTGATGGCCATTCCCTTCAAAATCTCATCTGGGTTATCACCTTCTGCTATCCAGGTTTCTGTTATCGTCTTTCCGTTTTCATCAACTTTTTTCGTTGTAATCGTGATTCGTTTGGTTTTACTCTCTTTCGGAGCTGTGGATTGAGCTACTGCCGACAAACTAAACAGTATACATAAGGCAATGAGTAAGCTTGTGTGTTTCATAAGAAAGGATTGAAAGGTTAAAACGATTTGGTTTTATGAATGAAAAGATAGTCGGATTCAGTGCTGATATCAAGTTGTTTCGTCTATTATTCGATAGACGGGATGATTCGCCAGACGAATTACAAACGCTGTTTGCTTTTGGTGGTAAACTCTACTCTGGAATTCCCTGAGAGTTCTATGCCTTGTTGCTTTTCATATATTTTAAGATACTTCTGATGAATAGCATCTGACATTTTTTCTCCATTTATTTTCAATTTGTTTGGTGTTAATTGGACTTTGATTTCTGAGCCGGGCGTAACCAGTCCATCTTTGACCATTTCTTCGCTGAGGCTTACCCTGTTGGTTCGGAAAGCAATTACCTCCGGACTC
>JBBKWA010000161.1:0-5245 GCA_037968695.1 Saprospiraceae bacterium | reverse complement strand
TCTGAAGCTATATCATATACCATGCCGGGGACCTCATTCATTTCGATGTCGAATCCATACGTGAATAAGTCCAGCAGCGATTTATCAGCTGGAATCATGTCCTGATCCACCTCAGGTTTTGGGGTGATCAACCATTGAACAATTCCTGAGGCTGCCCAAAAAGCATACCAGCATAAGTTAACCACAAGATTGATGATGTCATAAATGATTTGATAAATGGTCCCTATAAGAAACGGAATAACACCAAACAGTCCACCACCAATTAAAAGCTCTGCATGCTTCGCTGCATCACCCAGCATCTTTTCTCCTTTTGGGCTCATCAGATCTTTGTGAATACTTTTGCCTCCCGATTGAATCATCGCCACATCGAATTCATTTTTTGCCTTGGCAAAACGCTGGAGAAATGAAAACGTCTGTTGATGTAACTGAAGGTTTTTGTTGAACTGACTCCAGAACATCTCAAACAGGTAGTCCAAGCCGGGCAAGTAAGTGGCTACACCTTCAAAAATAGATTCCATCTCTTGCAGAGCGGCCTGACCTTTTTCCAGGAACTGTAAGGAGTCCGTTTTTTGTTTATTCAAAACAATCCCTTTGATCGATCCACATAAGGATTTCAGGTCGACTTCATTGAAAGTCTTTTGAATCATTTCGTCAATGGATGAGAAGAGCAGACCTTTTGATTCTACAAGATCCAGAAGGTATTTGGCACAAGAGGAGAAGCTGTTCCACGAGGCGATCAAATTCAGATACCCCGCCAATTCATTTATATTCTCCATCTTGAGGATGCCCTCTCTGTTCAATTCATCCAGTTTCCCATAATAACCATAGCCTAACAGTTCATCCAATCCATAACTAACTTCTTTCGAATTGGATAATTCAAGAATCTGAAGAACCACTTCTTTGGCCTGATCACCGATTTTAATGACTGATGGAAAAGCATTTTCATTAGACACAGAGATTTCCTTCTGCCCGGGATTTACAATAAGCGTGATGATCTGATCTGTACCTATCTGATCCAGACTGGGGTGATTTTCCAGTGCCATTTCATGACTCAGGATCATGACCTGGTTATTCAGCTTGTCATAGTCAGATGTTGGATACCTGCCATCGAAAATATTTCTATTCAAATAATCCAGAATAGCGATATCCTTCTCCCCTTCGCTGTAAAAGACAAAACCTGAATCATCGTAAATGGGTTGTACTTTGCTCAACCCAGGAGTCAACCAACTAGTGGAGGCTTGTTCGCCTTCATGAAATCTATAAGCCATAGTGAGGAAGGATTTTCAGTTTTAACTTTCTTTCAGAACCCCTAAAAGAGAAGTAGATCCTTCAATGCCTGTAGTTTCCTCAGTGGTTACTTTATCGCAGCAGGGAAGTCCTTCGCCCTGGAGAAACGCCGAATCGCCTTGGATGAGCGTAAGGGTGGTCGGGACTCTGGTCTGCCATTCATCTTCAATAAAGCTGTCAGGTTCTTCAAGTTCTTCGTCTATGGAAAGGTAGAGCTCATCATCTGTGTCAAGGACCAGATCACCGCCATTCCAAATCTCTCCGGTCTCGAAATAATAATTTACCGCTTGTTCAAATCCTCTTCTCACCGGGACCACCATTCTGGCCATACCACTCTGGAGGAAGCCTTCAAAAATCTGATCGATCGGATCTTCTGTTTTGAGCAATTTTCGCCAATCACAACGATCCGCCCAGAAATATGGATAGAATAAATACGCCATGATATCCCATTCAAAAGCTTGTTCGAAAAACTTAACATGGGAGGAGTAGGCTTCCCATTTCACACCCTGTCTTGGAAAGTTTACCTTGCATTTTCCGGTATTCAGAAAACTTTTACCGATAAACATACCAAAGGGTCGAGTAATCATTTCTATGGCGGCACGCTTTAGTTCTCTGATTTCAATACGGCGATTCAACGCAGTATTTCCTGACGCCAACTTGGCCAGCTCTTCTTCTTTTTTCTTTTCTTCTTCTTCTGCATTCATCGCTTCACCAGCCACGTAGGATTCGTAAGCATCCTTCAGGGCCTCAAAAGTGTCTGTCTTCCAATCCAACAAAACCTCCGGGGCGATTTGAACTGTCAGTTCAACATTAACATTGTAGGAAATCGTCCTGTGCGCCGTTAAGCTGGCGTTAACCATTCCAGTAATGTGCTCTGAAAATCCAAAGATGGTAATATCGGGCGCCTTCATGTTCAGATTGTTATCATCATAAATTTTCTGCTGGGCCTCCTGCTGCTCTTTTGTATATGCCGAAATATTATAAGTAAATTTATCCTTGTTGGTATTTTTCTCTGACAGTCTGACTTCCCATTGTTCTCCGGCCGCTGAGATAGAAAACATAGACGGATTGTTGTCATTGCCCGGATTATGAACGAAATGACCGGAAAATTGCATCCGGGAAAGTTCGTACCCCGTTTCGATCATTTCTGAGTTTGGTTTTGTGTGTGGATTTTTATAATCTATTCCTGCCTCGACCAGTGGTATCGATTGCTTTTTTTCAAAATCCTTTGGCCCATCCAGGATCACCCCATAGTAGTTCGCAAGATCCTGATAATAATTTCCAACATTATTTCCCGGAGCCGTGCCAATATACTCGTGATGATAAGCCTTGATGTCTTCCGGGCTTTTGATGCCTAGTACGTCAAGTGATTTAAGTTGGGTTTCAGCTCCTGCACCACCTGTTGAGTTTCCAGAATTAGAATCCTTAGGGACACCCAAAATAGTGTCTTTATAGAATTTTGAAGGCTCAGGAATTAGGAATTCGACCATTTCCATATTGCCATAATTGACCAATCGATTGGTATAGATAATATCGATCCATCGATAGATCCCTGTCACATGTTGGTCGCCATCCCGATTGTCATACCCGTGTCTGATTTTTTCTTCAAATTCCTTAATGACTTTTGATGTTCGTTTTTCAGATGTTTTTTGAAGAACGCGTTCTGCTGCTGCGCTCGTAATATCTTGTGCGTAGGTGGTCGCTTCCATATCCGAATTGGCCGCCGCATTGGTCATGGCAAATCCCAGATTGGCTTCTGCCGAAAAGTCACCGTAAGGCGATTTACCGGTAACACCGGTCGAAATCCCCGCATTCAGCTGGGTGGAATTACTGATCACTTCCGACACGGCTTTTTGTATCTCATTGCGGACAGTCGTGGAAGTATCGGTGTTCGTTTCAACTTCAAAATCTGAAGACGTTTCAATCGTATCTTCCGTAGAGGTGAAATTCCGGGTAGAGCGTTCTTTATATTCCCGTGCCATAATATTTTCGATATGAGAGACTTCTCCCGGCACGTAGCAGCAGACTTCCTGTTCGACTCTCCTGAAAATTCCCATACCGATACGATTGACACCATATAGTTCCGGTGAATTGTCCTCCGTTTCTACTTCCTCTGCATCACCTTTGGCGTCGCAACTGAAATAGGTATTGTCTTTGGCGGAAATAGTAATGTCAATTTCTATAGTATGACCATCGCTCAGGGTGATCGTACCCTTAATGCTGAAGGTGGCTGATTCGTCCACATTGAATTGTTGACCGGGTAACAGATTGTATGTTTTGATTAAAGAATCAGATTCCAGCAACTCGATACTTTGGGAGGAGGCGATCTCCTTTGAGCCCTTTAATACAGAAATAGCTGCACTACTTACGATGACTGATCTTTTTGGAACCTTAATGGACATCGTCAGGCTATCCGTTTTGGTGGTATATTCCAACTGGATCAAATAGCAATAATCATCAATAGCATCGTTTGGCGTATCGAGTAGCTCATTGGTGGAATCTCTATATGCACGATTTTCTGCGATCATGTCCTGATTGACACTTTTATAGTGGCTGTATATATTGACTGATCTGTTAGATTGACGTTCAAGGTGGGTGCGAGTCTTTGCATTCAGCTTTATTTCCGGGCTTTTGAGCACTTCGTCAATAGACAAATTTCTTGTACCTGCTATCGTAAAGTTCTTCTTAAGATCATCTTTGGCATTGGACAGGTCGCGATACCTTGTGAGTGATCTGGCGTTTTTATTTCCAAGGACTAAATAATCTGAGGATATGACTTTATCGTTAAATCTGTTTTCGTTGAGGACTTTGTCCGGTGGAACAGGTCTTTGCATTTCCTCTTTTCCTTCTATGTTTTTATTGACGGAGAATACTTTGGGGACCAGGATTTTGGCGTTTGCCAGACGCTTGATAATTTTCTTCTTGAAATCTTCATTAGTGGCTAACTTGGGATTTCCTTCATAAAATGCTTTCGCCATTTTTTCTAATGGCATGTCATTTACTGACTTTAGAAAGTGATTGGCAATTAATAAATTGCTGCAGGCCTGTCGTAGTGTTGCGTTGCTTTTGTTGATCAGTTGGTAGAAAAACTGATCCCAGATAAAGAGTTCATCTTTGTCACTCAACGCAGAAAACTCAGCGGAATAATCTACCAATCGCTGTGCTGGTAACTGTCTTTTATTTCTGGACAACCATAAACTGAATTTCAGAAGGTTGTTATATTGTTCTGGCATTGCTCTGGTGGTAGATAGAGCGGTAATGGATTTTGATTTTTCCCGGACTTGTTTTCTGGCCAGCGCGATTTTTTCCTGATCTATACCTTTCAGGAAATGGCTTTTATCAGGATTTGGGTGTCGAACGAAAACAAGATCTTTCTTTTCCTGATCAATGAGTTGCACAGGTCGTTGGGAAACAAAGCGGAACAGCTCTGTTTTTACAGGTTTGATGGCCATATCTTTTACTGATTTTAAGAATTAATAAAATGTTATTAATGCTCTTTTGGGTTTGCAATCAGCAGATATGAAATGAAGTTAGTTAATTTTTTTATTCTCTTGCGGAAAAAAGCCGATTGGTAGTCAATCAGAGAGGTATTTTTTGTAAAAAATTTGGATGTGGAGTGGAAAAGTGTGTCATCGGGGTTATTGGTTGGAACGCTTATATAATGAATTCGTAAATTCGTTACATAAGCGTTGATGGTGGCTGTTTCCATTTTTATTGATGAGTCTATTTCAGCACTTTGTAAATGGCTGTTAGATACTCTTGGTATTGTTCTTCGTTTTCGTCCCAGGGAAAGTGGCCGCATTTTTCTATAAAGGCGATTTTTGTTTGTGGTAAGCTATTTTTGATTTCGTACATGGTGGATTCACCGATGGGGTCCTGGCGGCCGGAGACGATAAAGACGAGGCCTTTGTAATTTTTGAGTTGTTTGACGCGCAGGTCATCTTTACTGAAGTAGTTT
>JBBKWA010000160.1:0-3156 GCA_037968695.1 Saprospiraceae bacterium | reverse complement strand
GAATTGTTGTCGTGTGCGGATTGTTATTTGTTGGCATACTATGGGCGGTGCAAACCCAAGGCTGGTGGATGGCAGAAATGGGTGCAGGCTTTTTGGCCATGGGGATAGCCGCTGCTATCCTTGGCAAACTATCACTTGATCAAGCCACAAAAGCCTTTGTCATAGGCATGGAAGAAATGGTCGTAGGCGCACTAGTCGTTGGTTTTGCAAGAGGAATACAAGTAGTACTAATGGATGGCCAGATAATGGATTCCATTATTTATTCCGCCTCCAATACCTTACAATACCTCCCTAAAGTATTAGCGGCAGAAGGCATGCTCGTTTTCCAAACAGTACTCAATTTCTTTATTCCTTCCGGTTCAGGACAAGCAGCCACCACGATTCCCCTAATGGCTCCCTTAGCTGACCTACTAGGCATCACGCGGCAAACAGCCATTTTCGCATTTACATGCGGCGATGGTTTCGCCAATACCATTATTCCAACATCGGGGGTATTGATGGCTATGCTGGGCATTGCCAATATTCCTTATAAAGATTGGTTGAAGTTTATGCTTCCGCTGTTTGGATGGCTTATGGCCATATCGGCGGTATTCTTGGCGATTGCGGTGGTGATAGAATATTGATTTGGGTTTCGCTACGCGGTTGATATTAAATGATCCATGACCATTGACCGTTCTTATCAAGCCCTGAAAGGGCGCTCTCCCGATTGATCGGGAAGCGTTGGGGTTCAGCCCTAAGAGCGAAGAGAAATATCGTCCCCTCAGTACTCGACATATAGCCTTGCCATGATCGGGAGTTCTATCCTAGTCAACAAAACTTTCACACCTACGGCGTGAGTTGGGAATTTTGGGACTCGTCAGTTTTACCAATATTTCACACCTACGGCGTGAGTTAGGCACAGATTAAAGCGACTGGATTATCCTTTGAGATAAAACTTTTATAGATTTCATCCCTTCGGGATTTGTTATTTAGATTTATCTAATTAAACCTCTTCTGCCTTTTCTGCCTCCCTGCTGTGCCGGGATCTTCGATTCGCTTCGACTTCCTCTCTTCTGCCTGCTTTAGCACAAAAAACTAAACCCATTAAACCATGTCACAATAGCTGACGATACAAAACTTCCTAAACTCATTTCCGTCAGATACAAGTGCCACACCCATGTCGCTTGTAGAGATGAAATATATTGTTTAATTTAGTTGTCCTCTCCTCTTTTGTATTGGACTCCGATTCCTTCATCTAAATTCAAAAGCAATGAACACATTTTTTTCTTCACACCACGGCGGAATATTTGGTTTTCGCCATTTCCTCAGAAATGTAATGATCATCCTTGCGACGAGTCTTATGTTTCTGTCCTGCCAACAAGACAATCAGGAACTATTAACACCCATAACTGCAGACAAGATTCAGGTTGCTGAAATCAATGGGTCGCTGATCGATGCCATTTCAACCAATGGTCTCTTCAAAGACGCAGAGGTGACCGTTCGCTCTCATGGCTCGGGGTATCACGCACTGGCAAAATGTAAAGGGTTTATTCCTGCCGGTGAATATGCCGGACATAGGTTTAGTGTTGAGATTGAGGGTGAATATTCAGGATTAGGACCTGCTACCCTTGTCTCAGGATCAGCGATTGTAAAAATCCGTAGCCAACGTTTTGAATCCGTGGTCAGTGTGGACCTTAATTCCTTTTGCTGCGGCGAAGGTTATATTCTTAATCTGGGGACCCATTATGAGTTTGTCGTGTTCGGGCAAGTCGCGCATACCACTGATCCGATACCACACAACCATTTGTTTGCCGGGCTGGGATCTACCTTGGGGACAATGAACTTTAATGTAGCCGATCAGACAGGCACCATTACGGAGCCGCCTCCAGGTGGTCCGCTTCCACATGATCCGGGCATCGGACTTATTGAAAATGTCCCTGCGCGTCCGGTGACTGTAGAATTTATTCCCTAAGATCTTTTTACATATTTTTATCACACATTACAACGAGTAACAAAACAGGGCCGGGATTTTACCGGCCCTGTGCATTTTGACATCCATCACTTTATATCTTATTAAAAAACACTCCTGAGTAAGAAACAATTAATTCCATGCACAACTACCGTTACCCTATTATCCTCATTGTTTTCTTAGTATGTAGTGGGATACTATTTATGATTGATCCCATTCCTCAGGATTTGGAATATCACGATTTTGCGGATCAACGGATAATATTCGGCATTCCGAATTTCTGGAATGTAATGAGCAACCTGCCTCTGTTTTTCTTAGGGACGTATGGACTTTACTTAAGTTTTCAGAATTTTTCTTTGCTGCCCAATCTGGTGACCAAACTCATTCCTGTGACGATATGCCTTGGAATATTTACCGCTTGTTTTGGTTCGGTGTATTACCATTGGGCGCCGGATAACCAGACACTCTTCTGGGATCGCTTACCGATGACACTCATGTTTATGCCCATTTTTTCATTATTGATTTATGATTTTGTAGGGAGGAAACCGGGCCAGATTGCTTATTACTTACTAGTGCCTTTTGGTGTCTTCTCGATTCTGTACTGGCAGTATACCGAAAGCATCGGAGCAGGCGATTTGCGGTTTTATATTTTCGTTCAATTTTTCCCTATGGTGATTGCTCCGTTCGTCTTATGGCTTTTTCCCAAAAAAACGGAATATGTAAGATATATTGTCTTAATCATCGCATGGTATATCGTTGCCAAAATAGCGGAACAATACGATGGAGCCATATATAATGCAACAGGATTTTGGAGTGGACATACGATCAAGCATCTGGTTGGCGCGATTAGTTTGTTTTATGTTTTGAAATTGATTGTCGCCTGGAAAAAAGAATTGATTGGACAGCAGAATAGAGAATGAAATAGAAGCCCAGAAAGCATTTTCTAACAGACCTTATAAGCTAGAAATATCAAAACTCCCCTTTAGGGGCTTGGGGTAAAAAGGCAGAAGGGGTTAACGGTGAACGGAAGTACAGATTCCTCCTGCTTAGGGTTAAAACCCAACGCTGGCTCGAGCGCCCATTCAGGGCTTAGAGCAATGGGCAAGGGGCATAGAGCGTAGAGTTTTAAAGTATAAGCAATTCGATATGGCTAATCCCGTCACACGATCCCGCTACACCGGGAGTAAGACCGACCGAATGTCTTCTTT
>JBBKWA010000159.1:0-2625 GCA_037968695.1 Saprospiraceae bacterium | reverse complement strand
CGCCTCATGTGTTCCTAAAAACCTAATCCACATAATTTGATTTAAGAAAGTAACTTTTACAATTATTCGATACTTGTTGCCCTTTATCTTAAATATGATTCTGTCTTTTCCCAGAATTTTGCATGTACTAAATTGCGCTTTTACTTCGCTTGCATTTTTCCACTTTGCAAGTTTTGCTATCTTATACCAACTTAATAGAGCTTGTTCACAGTCCCTGTTTTCTTCCCAATATTCCTTTAACGTCCTTTTTGTAATTATTCGCATCTAGTTCCAAATTTAGGAACAATTCATGAGAATTCCAAATACGGGAATATTATTGTTCTTGAGGTATAACGGTTTGAATATGAGTAGTAGCCATCCCGAAGGGTGCTATGATTTCATATACATTGTTAGCGGTTTTTTTTCAATTCTATTATTCAGGATAAGAAATATGACCGCAAGGAATAATAGTACAAATTTCATTAATAACTAGTTTAAGCCCGAGTGGTATTTCAATATTTGATGACAGACTTTCATTTATTCGCCAATCACAGGTCGGAAAAATTTCTCCTTCGGTATGTACGAATGGTGCATTTATACTGATAGAAATATCCCGCGGCCTTACTACTAATGTTCCAATAGCTAATCCAATTTTTTCACCGGGTTTAATAGTATCATTCATTAAAGGCTTGTCTATATAGTCCGGCAATTCATCAAACATGTTATCAAACATGATATCCGTAGTTCCGTTCTGTGCCCATTCTTTTGGCATTGGGATTACTTTAAATTTCACATCACCTTGAATAACTGAATAATTGTATTCCTTTGAAAAAGCTATTTGAATATGAATTGGAATTGTGCTGTCATTAGTAATCAAAATTGGTGAATATCTAAGACTGTAATCTGTTCCCATCAAGTCTATATATCCTGATCCGCGATTATCGCCTTTGTCAAAACGCAGTCCACTTTTCGATGTTTGCTCTGTACTTTTCGATTTTTCCTGGGCACTTAATGCTATTGGGGCAAACAAAACCATTAGGAACATTAGTTTTTTAGTCATGGTATTTTATTATTTGTTTAACATCAATGTTTAGTAGGTTAAAGTGAAACTATGATATAACTTTATTAATATGACTTCTCAACTGTAAAGAAGATGTAATAAAATGTAAATGCTATTTCTACGCTACTAATTACCGCTAACGGTTCAGTATAAGCGGACGCTTTAATGCCGCTTATACAATGTTAGCATACGTTGATTCAATTCATTAATGTCAGATCTGGTGGCTCAGTCTTGCGGTTTTTTCCAGTAGTAGTCATAGTCGAAAACGTAGTCGCCGTAGTCGTTGAAGACATTCACCCTAGTCCCATATACCTCGAAGAATGCCCGACTTAATTCATCACGAAGAGCTTCTTCTTTTGTATCAAGCTCTGCCTCGAGCCTTTTATTTTCCCGCATCAGAATGACGAGTTCGTGTGCAGCAACAATAATTGGATCCTTGCATTTCTTAATAGCGTCCCAACCCAAGTTCACTAATGAATTACGCTGATCGGCATAGGCAACTAGACTTTTATTACCACCGATACTGTTCCCATATACTTCAGTTAGAAATTCGTCTCCACTTTTGCCGTTGAATACTTTAATCAAATATGGGTCGGTCTCGGGAAGCCAGTTGCGAGCAGTGTTGAGGTGGTCGACAAAAATGGCCACATACAAATGGTTATCTTGTATAATATTGTCAAGATAGGCGTGCGAGTCGTGTTCTAATTGTTGAAGGGCAAGCGCTTTATTTTCCTTAGTTTCAACAGGATCACAAGCTCGAATTACGTTTACCCCAGCATTTAGCAAATTAAGGCCACAGGCCGTATAAAACTGTAACCGGGCCTCAAGTTGTCCTCGTTCTTTTGCTAAGTCATCTGCCTGCACCCAGAGATTGCCATATTTCGTCTTTAGCTTTTTGTCCTTCTCAATGTAGCTTCTGAACTCCATCTCCACTTTCGTCTTCTCCCTCATTTGCATGGTGTCCTTAAGGCCATTCAATAAAATGATCGTGGCTTCTTGTTCTTTTTCTAACTCGTGTATGGTTACATGGAACATAGGCTTTTCAGTTTTCCAGTTCGGACCGAGGATTTCTTGCCAGACATCCAGTTTATTTGAAAGCCGCTCCAGTTTGATCGGCAATTTGATGTCACGCATGAATTCTAAATGAGCCTTCGTAGACAGTAAATCCGTGTTTATATCCTGCGCCTTACATCCATATTGGAGGTGAGCTGCGAATAGGTAAAAGATCAGGAAAGGGAGTATTTTCAATGGTTCAGTTTTTAATGTATGCTAACGGTTCGGAGTATATGCAAGACGCAGCGATAGCAAGTCTTGCATATACGCAGTGTTATGTGAAGTATTCTTATTTCTCCAACTTGGATTTTAAGTCCATTCGTTCATGAAGAATTCTTTCTACTGCTATAGCATTGTTTTCAAGCTTTCGAAAAAATACAATGTGTTTATTGATATTTGCACCTTTCAGGTCTGTAACCAAATTGAAATATCCTATCCCTGCTTGTGGGTTCTTAGCAAGGCGACTACATTGTTTGAGGATTTCATTGTAATACTTATCTGCTTGTTTTTCGGACCAGGGTTCAACAGTATAG
>JBBKWA010000158.1:0-2991 GCA_037968695.1 Saprospiraceae bacterium | reverse complement strand
CAAGCCATCCCAATCTACTGGTTGGCCTACTTCAAATGAAACTCCTCCAATCTTAGGGGTTGTCAGGCGTTGTATTCTAACGTTTTCCTCGCCGGCCAAAAGGTCATTTCGGTTGAACGCATAAATAGGGAATGAACCCCCTGATTCATTTGTGGTCAGGTAGTAGGCATCACCCCATATCCCGTACTTCGGAAAATCCGGAAAGCGAGGTGTTTGAAAGGCATAAGCATCCCAGCTGCCCAATGGATCACTGGTCAGCGAAATGGCAACAAGGACTCTGTTGTTTGAAGGGAATTCTGTTAAAAACCACCTATCGACAGCCTGATCGTACAAAAGGATTGGATCGCCAAAGGAAGATTGCTGTACCTGACTCCAAATTGAGTTGGCAGATATTATTCCGCTTACATTTCCACCGGTTTTGTCATATACCTTAAAAAACGTTTGATTTACTATCTCGACATAATAATCTTTTCCAATATCTCCGCTTACATCTGGCACGCCGGCTCCAGCTTCATTGGAACTGATACCATTCACATTGACCAGGGGTAAAATCTTTGTCGTGATGGTCCTGCCCTCCATGGCTTTAAATAGCGGATCAGCACCTTGTGGCAGTGCGTTTGGGTTGTGTGTCAGTAATTGACGCCTTCCACCAAAATTTGGGACAAAGCTTGGCTTGTTGTTTTTCCACTCCTTTACCTTATCCGGGTCAGTTGGTTTGATCTGAGCAGCGTCATGAAGGGGTTTAGTCGTTCCTAATTTAATGGCATAAGTTTTTTCTGCCGTGAAGTGTTTTTGAGTGGATTGACCATGCGCGTTATTGAAGAGCAATAAGCTCAGAATGCCTGCAATACAATAACTTAGGCAAGTTAGTGACCTGCGAAGGGTAGTTTTTACCATAGTTCAAAACTAACTAAAAGTTGCATGTCTGTATCCAGTGTTTTGATTAAATTCTCTGGCTCCAATAGGCTATATGATATTATTTTATGCATATTGGGTCAAATTATATTTATACTGATATGCTAAAATATTTTCGAATTATAAGTTTTTGTCTGCTACCGGTCATTACTGTGGCACAGCAAAATGAAGTACTTGATATCCATATGGATTTTGAATCCTATGATCCTCCATCCACCCTGGTTGTTCCGGAACATCCATTGACAAGGGCCAAATTTCCATTTATCGATGTGCATAGCCATCACTGGAATATGAAAGAGGCAGATCTAAGTGTGCTGGTGAGCGAAATGGATAGCCTTAATATGGGCATCAATGTCAATCTGAGTGGGCGTGGCGGAAAGATACTTTCTGACATGACCCATAGTATTGATTCACAGGGTGTCTCCAACAGATTAGTCGTCTTTACTAATATTGAGTTTAGATCTATCGATGAATTAGACTGGGTAGAAAGTACATCTGCACAGATCCGATATGATGTTGATAATGGAGCACGTGGTTTAAAAATCTATAAGAGCCAGGGAATGTATCACACCGATAGTGCTGGTGTACGCATTCCGCTCAATCATCCCAAACTTGATCCTATTTGGTCATTGTGCGGGGAGTTAAAAATTCCAGTCATTATACATGCTGCGGATCCCAAAGCTTTTTGGCAACCTCTGGATAGCCTGAATGAGCGTTGGTTGGAATTGAAATTGAAACCAGGACGGAAACGCGAAGCAGATGATCCGGCTCCCTGGGAAACGATTATTGGTGAACAACATGATGTCTTTAGGCGTCATCAGAATACCGCTTTTATCAATGCTCATTTTGGTTGGTTTGCCAATGACCTTGATCAGTTATCAAAACTAATGGAGGAAATGCCAAATATGTATGTTGAGTTTGGCGCTGTTATCGCAGAACTTGGAAGGCAGCCAAGGCGCGCAAAGCAGTTTTTTATAACATATCAAAACAGGATTCTATTCGGAAAAGATTCCTACAGACCACATGAATACCATACCTATTTTAGAGTCCTGGAAACAGCCGATGAGTACTTTCCTTACTACAAAAAATACCATGCCTTCTGGAAGATGTATGGGTTGGATTTAAGTGATGAAGTTTTGAAGAAAATCTATTATAAAAATGCATTGCGCATTATTCCCGGACTAGATTCGAGTTTATTTCCAAAATAGAAATAAAGAAAAAGCCTGATGAGTTATCATCAGGCTTTTTCTTTATTAACGAACGTGCTAAAATCATATTTTCTAAAGCACTTTCTTTATAAAGTCTAAAATATGACAAGCTTGTAAGGAACTGCTTCTTGGTTCATTTCAAAAAGGATAATGTAGAGACCACTTGATAGGTTGTAACCGGATAGATCCCAGTTTCCAGATGATGCGGAAACCGTTTCTGTCTGTAGTTTCTTGCCCTCAAGGGTACGTAATGTAATGGTCCCTTTATCACTGGTCAGCCCGTCCCAGGATATGATCACGTCTCCTTTAGACGGATTTGGAGCTATCGTTATAAACGCAGCCCATGGCACGTGGGTAGTAGAAACTATACCATTGATAATGATTGGATCAGCTATTCCAAGCGCACAACCATTTGCATCGACCACTGTGTAGCTATAAGCTCCTGGTACAAGACCAACTATTGAGGTTCCAGTTGCTCCATTGTTCCAGGTTACGGTATAGGGTGCTGTGCCACCTATCACTTCAATGCTAATGCTTCCATTGTTTTGCTCAATATCTGTTGCATCAAGGGAGATGATATTTGTAACATCCAGGAGTTCTGGTTCGCCAATATTAACGGATACTTCGCTCTGACATCCATTATTATCTGTGACAGCGCAGTTATATGTACCTGGTGCAAGCATATTGATCTCCGGTGTAGTCATTCCAGCGACATCCCATAAGTAACTGTATGGTGCGACTCCACCTTCCGTTGTCACTACCGCAGCACCATTCGCTTCTCCAAAGCATCTGACATCGGTAACGATTGACTGATTAAGTACTTCTGTTGGTTCTTGTATGCTATATGGGCCGGCCAGGAAGGTACAGC
>JBBKWA010000157.1:0-76902 GCA_037968695.1 Saprospiraceae bacterium | reverse complement strand
GTATATAAAATAGTAGATTTACTAAAAGAGTAGGTAGCATTTATTATTAAAGATGATACTGATAATGAATTCTTCATGGAGTTATGAAAAGCAAAACATCCATTCTATGTTAAAAAAACTAGGGGTTTCAGCTATGAATAGAAAAATAGGCGTACTTGGAAATTTAACTAAGGAAACCTTTAGGAATATAGCTGATGATTAAAAACAGAAGAATGGTTTTGCTTTTGCAGAAATGAATGAGAGCTTAAATCAAATGAATGAAAAAGCAATGAGCATATTTCCCAATTTGGTTATCAATTAACAGAATAAAAGCTGAATTATAAAAACGAAAGCAATACAACTTGTATAGTATTTTGCGTTTGAAATTGCCTTTGGAAAATCCTTGCTGCTGAACAATGGGTTTCTTTCATTATCCAAGCTAAGTGCTCAACACAATGAATTATACTCGAACACGTTAAGGGTGATATCGGGCTTACTGATTTCCGGACAGCTGCAGAAAGCGCTTCAATGCGTCTTCCCAATGGGGTATTGGGGCATCCAGCAATGGGGATATTTTGTTGCAATTAAGAATACTATAATTTGGTCGTGGGGCAGGTGCACCATAAACTTCCGTACTAATGCTCTCGACTGAACACTGAATATCTGTTAGGGCAAATATTTTGCGCGCAAAATCAGCCCATGTCACTTCCCCGCCGTTTGCAAAATTGAAAACACCCTGAATCTGATCTCTTTTGCCTGCCAAATCATGGCGTATTAAAGCTTTGACAACCGAGACTATATCATAGGTAAAGGTAGGAGCGCCAAGCTGATCGCCAACAATACGCAAACTATCTTTTATTTTTCCTAAACGCAACATGGTATTGACAAAATTATGCCCTCCGGGTCCATATACCCATGATGTTCTTAGAATAGTGTGACTAACGCCTGAAGCAGCAATAGCTATTTCGCCATTGCGTTTGGATCGGGCATATATTCCTTTTGGGTTTTTAGGGTCATCTTCCAACAGTGGTCTTTGCCATTGATTGTGATAGACATAATCAGAAGAAAAATCAAACAGATGAATACCTGCTTGTGCGCAGGCCGCGGCAATAAAGCCGGGAGCAGTTGTATTGTATAACTTAGCATCATCCGAATGTGATTCTGCATCATCCACTTTTGTAAAAGCGGCGCAGTTGATCCAATATTTTACATGTGGAAGGGTAGTTAGAATATTGTTGATTTTCTCATGATCTGCAATGTCCAGTTGGCCCCGATCAAATGAATACACACTATACCCTTCCTTAAAAGATAAAAGATCAACAAATGATTTTCCGAGCTGCCCTGAAGCTCCGCTTATAATGATTGGTATCACAGCTGAAGATTTACTAAAGTAGGAAGCATCTGGTCTTTTTCGGAAACAAGAAAGGAACGATCGATTGATGGCCAAACAATTTGAAGAGCAGGATCATTATAATGTAAACCTCCCTCAGAGGCTTTGTTATATGAATTATCGCATTTGTAACTGAAGATCGTTTCATCTTCAAGAACAAGATATCCATGCGCAAATCCTCTTGGCACCCAGAATTGTTTTTTGTTTTCACCAGTAAGGGTGATGCCAAAACTGCGGCCATAAGTTGCAGAATCTCTCCGAATATCAACTACAACATCATATACAGCGCCAGTAACTACTCTTACGAGTTTGCCTTGAGCGTGTTCCCCCCGCTGAAAATGAAGCCCCCGCAATACCCCTTTTGAGGATTTCGCTTCATTGTCCTGAACAAATTCAAACGCTCCCGGAAGATCATAACGCGCCTTGTGAAATGTCTCACAGAAGTAACCTCGTTCATCGGTAAATACAGGTGGCTCAATTATCAACAGATCAGCTATGTCAGTAGTGGTTAAGATCATTTCTTAAAGCGTAAATGTTTATTTTTGGCGGAAGTAAATCCGAATAGGAGACCCTGTGAAATTATGTGCCTCGCGAATTTGGTTTTCCATGTAGTTTCGATAATTCTTTTTCACTTCTTTAGGGTAATTGCAAAATAAAGCGAATGCTGGAAAAGGCACAGGAAGTTGAGTGCTGTACTTTATTTTAATCAGATGCCCACGGAAACTTGGGTGTGGTTGCTTATTAACAATAACATCAATCAGTTCATTCAACTGTGAAGTAGGGATTTTTCTTGCCCGGTTTTCAGCTACTTCAAGTGCTATTTCAATTGCTTTATAGATCCGTTGTTTGTCATGGACGGAAATAAAAAGAATTGGGACATCCGTAAAGGGAGCCATTTTTTTACGAATGATATTTTCGAAATCTCTTGCCGTATTGGTTTCTTTTTGAATGAGGTCCCATTTGTTGACGACGATGACAATACCTTTACTGCGTCTTAATGCTAATTGAAGAATACTTAGATCCTGGCTTTCCAGGCCGCTCGTGGCATCAATCATGAGCATACAAACATCCGACTCTTCGATCGCGCTGACAGTTCGAATGGTACTGTAGAATTCAAGGTTTTCTTCTACCTGTCGCTTTTTTCGCAAACCGGCCGTATCGATGATCAGAAAGTCCTTGCCAAATTTATTGTAGCGCGTGTGAACAGAGTCTCTCGTCGTGCCTGCAATATCAGTAACAATATGGCGCTGTGCTCCCATGAGGGCATTGATAAAAGATGATTTGCCCACATTCGGTCTGCCGATCACAGCAATATTTGGGATTCTTAGCGGTTCTTCCTCTTCATATGACAAGGCTTCGGCAACAGAATCTAATACTTCCCCTGAACCACTACCAGAAATAGCGGACAAAAAGAAAGTGTCTTCGAATCCCATCCCCCAAAACTCGTTGGCAGCCAAATGGCGTTCCGGATTGTCCACTTTATTGACAGCTATAACAACCTTTTTATTTGACTTGCGAAGTTTGTCCGCAATTTCATCATCCAAATCAGTAATGCCTGTGGTGACATCCGTAACAAAAATGATAACGGATGCTTCTTCGATAGCAATATCCACTTGCTCGCGGATAGCTGCTTCAAAAATATCATCTGAGTGTTCAACAAATCCACCTGTATCAATGATTGAAAAGGTTTTACCATTCCAGAACCCTGTTCCATACTGACGGTCTCGGGTCACCCCACTAAGATTATCGGTGATCGCCTGTCGCTGGCCTACAAACCTGTTAAACAAGGTGGACTTTCCCACATTAGGTCTTCCTACTATCGCTACAATATTGGGCATAATTAATTTTGGTATCCGAATTTTTTTAATGCTGAATCATCATTTCTCCAATTGTCCTTAATCTTTACTGTTAATTCAAGAAAAACACGCGTGTCAAGGAAAAATTCAATTTCTTTTCTTGCCTCAATGCCCAGGTTTTTAATAGCAGCACCTCCCTTGCCTAAGAGAATGGTTTTTTTACGTTCATCAAGGGTGTAGATCACCGCGGAGATTCGGGTGATTGGTCCTGACCTGCTTTCCCCTTCACTGAAACTTTCAATGTTTATTTCACAGGAATATGGTATTTCCTCATGGAAAAGTTCCATGATTTTACCCCTTATTATTTCGCTAACAAAAAATCTTTCAGGGCGATCAGTCAGTTGATCCTTGGGGTAAAACGCCGGGCCTTCAGGCAGTAGTGAAATGATTTCGGCCATGACTTCCTGCACGCCAATTCCTTTTAACGCAGAAACCTTATAAATTTTTTGACCGGGTAGCAGGGCTGAAAGCTCTTCTACTCGTGCATTTAGTTCTTCTTCTTTGACCAGGTCGATTTTGTTGAGAATGACCATAACGGGTGAACCATGCGTACCAATCCGGCGGATGAGATTGTTCTCCTCATTCAGCGCCTCATAGGGATCTGTGACAAACAAGATAATGTCTGCATCATCAAATGATGAACTGATGAAAGCATTCATCATTTGTTGCATCCGGTAAGCAGGCTCATCAATAAACCCAGGGGTATCGGAAAAAACAATTTGAAAATCTTCGCTGCTTACAATGCCGATAATCCGATGCCTGGTCGTTTGCGGTTTGGACGTGATGATAGACATTTTTTCACCTACCAGTGCGTTCAGTAAGGTGGACTTGCCCATGTTAGGCAAACCAAGAATATTAACGAATCCCGATTTATGTTTTATTGAATCAGCCAACAGGTAAGATTTTTGGGGCGAAAATTTGATTTTTAGTCCACTTATATAAAGCCCCTGGTTTGTATTCTCTCCATGGCGAATCGCTTAATATATGAACGAATTGTGTGACGCCAAAATTTGTCATTTCAACGGCTACATGTTCCAAAGGATTGATAATGGCTACCCAGCCATCATGATCACTTATTTCATCCAGCCATTCTTCATAATACTCGTTATCCTCGGCAGCATGGTAGTTCAGGACATTTTCACAGATGATGATAAACTGATAAATATGTTCTTTTTGCATGAGATCAGTAATCTCTCGGCGCAGGGTCATGATGTCATTATCAATACAATCATTCCACTCACCAATTAGCTCTATGACAGTATAATGAAGGTCGTAATCAGTATATAATATTTTTAGATAAAGCGTTGAACTCCCAAAACCATCCCATTGTGGGTGGATATAATAATTGTATATAGCATTAGTATAATAGAACTCATCAGGTTGAGTCCCATATACCGGGGACTTGTCATCCTCGGAGGCTATATAATTATCCCGCCATTTGAAAAACGGTTCAATATCATGCATGCCGCAAAAATACATGTTTCATGCTTAGGGATGGCAGATTCATAAGCCTCTTTATCTTTGAATTTAGAATGACGCAAGCCGCTAAACCATTTGTAATCACTATTGTAGGACCGGAGAGCAGTGGTAAAACTACGCTGGCCAGTCAGTTATCAGAGACTTTACAGTGCCTCTGGGTGCCGGAATACGCAAGAAACTACTTGACAAACCTTGGCCGATCCTACCAAATTGATGATCTGACGACTATTGCAGAGGGGCAATTGGCATTGATTTCATCGATGCGCATGGAGCATATAAAAGCCAACAGTTCTGAAGGTGTGAAGGTTGAAGCTGAAGCCATATTAAGGCAATTTGGACATCTTAATGAACGCAGCCATTTTTTACCTTTTCAAATCGCAGAATTTGGTGGCGGTCCGAGAGAAGTAGTAGTGATTGATAACGGCCTCTTGAGCATAAAAATGTGGGCTAAAATAAAATATGGTGTAAGCCTTCCATTTGTAGAACATGCGTTGGAAGAAGATATTACGGATATGTATATTTTATGTAGACCGCTGCCCATATGGGAGCACGATCCGCTGCGCGAGTCACCATCACTATTGGATAGAGCCTGGATTTATAACCAATTCCTTCAGGACTTATTTAAACGGAAGAAGAAATCCACCTCAATGTTGCTTTGATTAGGACATCGATGGAACTTGCAGGCATAGTGCTAAATTTACCGTCAAGCCGGTGTGCAAGAATACTATTAAAAGAAATCGCTTTGTGTCCAAGTAGATCAGCAAGGAGATAGATTCCTGAAGATTCCATTTCTATATTGGTAAATGGCAAATGATCTATCTCAATTTTATATAATTCCTTGATGGGAATTTCACATTCAATTGGTGCACGCAGTATTCTTCCTTGAGGGCCATAAAACCCGGGACTGGTCAATGTAATCCCTTCCTTGAAAGCCTCAGGAAAAGAGCTCAAATCAAAAGGGTAGCGTTTCGTGATATAGGTCCATGAAGGTAGCCGTGAATCATTTAGTTTTTGATGTGGATAAAACAGACCTAGGGCATCGACCCCCGCGGCTTTAGAAGTGATGACAATGTCATCTACATTTATTCCCGGATGAATGGTGCCCGAGGTGCCAATCCTAATTAAATTCAGTGAACGTAATTGTGGATAAGGCTCCTTCGTCTTTAAATTTATATTGACAAGCGCATCCAACTCATTGATGACTATATCGATATTGTCTGTACCGATTCCTGTTGAAATCACGGTGATTCTTTTGCCTTCAAACCAACCGGTATGGGTGATAAACTCGCGCTTCGCTTTGACGACATCAATCGATGAAAAGTATTTTGAGACATCGGCTACTCTTCCCGGGTCGCCCACAAGAATCACAGTCGTCGCTATATCTTCGGGAAGTAGATTAAGATGATATATCGATCCATCAGTATTTAAAATGAGTTCAGCAGAATTCATGCTATAAAGATATGAATTGATTGATTTAAATTTTGTCAGGAAATATTCCCAATATTTGCATCTTTATTTTCCTTAATTGAGCTATTGCATCATGAATAAAATTTACCATTTATCTTCTTGTGACACAAATCGCAAAATCATCAAAAGACTTGGTGGTTTAGCGGCGTTCGACAAGCAAGAGATTAAAACTGAACCAATCACAGCTACGCAGATTGACGAAATGAAGAAACTGGCAGGCTCCTATGAGGCTTTGTTTAGCAGGCGCGCCTTGAAATTTAAGACAATGAATTTAAAGGATAAGGTGTTAAAGGAAAAGGACTTTAAAGCTCTCATTTTGAGTGAGTACACGTTCCTAAAGCGACCTGTGATTATTGCCGGAAAACAGATATTTATAGGAAATGGCGAGTCTACCATTGCAACACTAGAGAAAGCGTTAAAAAGTTAAGGAGCGATAAATCCTTTAATACATCAATTACACAAAAGGATGATTGGGGAGGTGATGATATCATTACTTATATGTCCTGCTCTGTCTATTATATTGATTTTGTATTGAACGGTGTCTAAAGGAGCATTTATATTGGGTAAGCATGGATCACTTCCATCATTGTATATACAACAGGTTGAAAACAGAAGAATCTTGATGGTCCCCTCAACGCCATTGCCGGCACCGTCAGAAGGCAGTTTAGGGATGGCAAATGTGTTATCAAGTGTGCCCGTACGTAGATCTGTAAAGAATATGTTGTTTTGCGGCTCCTGATCTGTTCTCCCTAAATCCCCATCCCCATCCTGAAAGCTAAAGCTAACAATAATGGAATCTTGCTGAAAAACACCCTGCAACATAGTGTCTTTCGAGAGGCTGATAAATTCGATCTGAGGTTCTATCGGATAATTAGGAGAATCAAGGCATTGCCAACTCACCATAGCAAGCAATGCGAAAAGGCTTATTTTTGTGCCTAATGCCAATATCGAATGTAGAATATGATTCATTGTCCCGTCGAATATACAATATAAACGAAAAGGACTTTGAAGGTGTTGCGATCCAGGTATGGAAATACCAGTATACGCACAACCCGATTTATAACAGCTATTGTAATTTGCTTGGCATTCGCACAATCGAAACGGTACGAGACATTCCTTACTTACCCATTTCCTTATTTAAACAACACATCATAAAAACAGGTACATGGGTGTCAGAAACTGTATTTCGAAGCAGTGGGACAACTGCCAGCGTTCAAAGTCAACACCATATACGAAGTCTTGAATGGTATCATTCGCTTGCTGCAAATTGTTTTACCTCCTATTTCCAAGATCCAGCGCAACTTATTTGGCTTGGCCTTCTCCCATCGTACCTTGATCGCCCTGATTCGTCCTTGGTAGATATGGTGAATTCATTTATGACGTTAGGGAGACAAAAAGAGAATGGTTTTTTTTCAACACTGGATAGCGATATTGTCGATAGACTTATTGAAGTCCATAAAAAAGATGAGGCAGTGATATTAATTGGGGTCACATTTGCACTGATGGATTTGTTTGAGCAGTTTGATGTCCCTGTTTGGAAAAATCTTTTAGTACTTGAAACCGGTGGAATGAAAGGTCGGGGAAAAGAACTCACCAGAGAGGAAGTGTATCAACGTATGCGTAAAAATCATCCCAACCTAAAATTGGCCAGTGAGTATGGAATGACAGAATTGTTGTCTCAGTCTTATAAAAATGGAACACATTTTATGCCAGGTCCTCAGATGAAAGTTTTTATTAGGGATATAAGTGACCCCTTAACTAATCTTGGTTACAATCAACGTGGTGCAATCAATGTCATTGACCTCGCCAATGTGGATACCTGCGCCTTTATTGCAACAGATGATATTGGGATTGTTTATCCCGATGGAGGTTTTGAAGTTCTGGGGCGTTTGGATGATAGTGATTTGCGTGGATGTAATTTGCTTTATGCCTGAGATAGCCACCACGAAAACACTAATCCCTTTTATAGAAATTATTTTGCGAGTCCTTCATACAGCCAGTTTGCCAGCGCTTGTCTGTTGGTGGAAGGGAGGATTCGTTTGCGGTCTGATTCGTTTTTAATATTAGCTAATTCTACATACAGTGTCGTGGGATAGGGAACGCGTAGCATATAGAGATTTCGCGTAGTGACACTCCCATAATATTCACCATTGCTGCGATATCGAGCGTACTTTTCAGCAAAGACTTCCTGCATTGAACTAGCGAGTTTCTTACCTGATTTTGAATGCTCAAAATGATAAAAGAAGACGTCCTGACGTGTACTTTCGGATCTCGAATCCACATGAATGCAGACTAAATATTGTTCTTTAATACCTGCTCTTGCATGTTGGCCGTAAAGATTATTTATAGCCTCCGTTCGTTGTTTAAGTCTGGCTAGTTGATTGAGTGGGATTGTTAGCTCTCCCAAGGTCGTTTCATCTTTATCGCAGAGGAGAATGTCTTCATTTCGAATACCATCATCTTCATCCTGAATGACAACATGGACAGTGGCACCATTTTCCATTAGGTTTCTGGCTAATCGAAGGGAAACGTCATAGGCGTATTCATCTTCGCAGATATTTCGTGAACCAATTTTTGCCATTGCACCTGGGTCGGGTCCACCATGTCCGGAAGTGATGTAATAGACTTTTCCTTTTAAGCGGTTACTCTTTTTTTCAATTTTGGCATATTGCTTTCCAAACAATGGGAAATATTCTGTCCCATATTTTTCTACCGGCGCGTCTTTTCTGTCCGCAATTGTCACAACGGATGTTCCAGGTCCTTCACAACTTAGTTCATGATAAGGGACCCATAGGATACGACTTGCTTCATAGGTGCTGGAGCGTAAATTTCGATTCAGGATCGCCAGATTGTAACTGGCTATCCGTTTGGCTCTTTCCATGTCATTAATGCCAATTGTGCTGCGAATGCTTTTGCCATTGTAGGCATAAATCAAAACAGGAATTTTGTACTTCTCTCCCTGCATTAGGAAATCATTGCGATTCAAGTTGTTTAATTCAAGAAACTTATCAAGGTTGCAATCATACGCATCCAATTCGTATCGATTTAATAGAACCGTGATGCCATCTCCGGGCTTCGCCGTAACACTGAAATAATAGGGTGTACTATTAGCTTTGGCCTGAAGCGAACAAAAGCAAAGAAAGAGTAGGGGGGTGATTGCGCCTTTCATTTAGTTAAAGCATTGATTATGACAAATGTAACACATTATTATATTATTTAATATCAAATTATTTTAAAGCCTGATTTTTTCAGCCTTTTGATCGATTAGGAACCGAACTTCCTCCTCAATATCGGCCATTTAACATTTTCATTGCGGTCCATGATGATACCTGCTATCTTTACAGGCCTATGAACCGAATCTGGACATTAGTGGCCACAGAAGCCCGCATTGAGCTTCGCGAGCGATACGCCTTATCGGGTATTATATTATATGTGCTTTCGGCCGCTTTTATTGTCTTTTCCATCTGGCGTCAATTACCGCCGAAGGAATGGGGGCTCACTTTCTGGGTGATTTTTCTGTTTTGTTCGCTCATGGCAGTCCTGAAAACTTTTGGGAGAGAAAGCGAGGGTCGGTATTTCTATTTTTACACCTTATACCATCCTTTGGAGCTTTTTGTTGCCAAGGCGCTGTATAACCTTGTTTTGCTCTTGTTTATCTTTCTTGTGCTTTGGTTCACTTTATCCGTGATGGCCGGTAATCAGGTGTTGCGGTTCAATTGGTTTTTCGCTACAGGGTTGATGTCGAGTATAGGACTATCATTTTTATTGACCTTTATTACTTCCATTGCCATCAAGACACAGCAAAATGCTTCTCTTACTGCTGTTATGGGACTCCCATTAATGATACCCCTTTTGATCAATATACTTAGATTGACTGCGTATGCTACGGGAACCACGCCGGATGACAATCCCTGGAATGAATTCATGATGCTTTCAGGTATTATTTCCCTGATTGTGGGCTTGTCCCTATGGTTGTTTCCCTATCTTTGGCGCTCTTAAGATGAAGGATACCGCTTCAAATACAATATTCGGACTGGCACCATGGAAATGGGCATCAATGCTCATTTTGATTTACGTTTTTATTGCAGGTTGGTTGGTCCCCCTAAAGCCGGGTATCATAAAAGTCACGCCTGAAAAAGCCATAGCAGGGGAGTCCGTAGTGCTGGAAGTAACAGGCTACAATTCATCCTATGTATCCGATACGGCCCAGGTAAGGGCCTGGTTGAGACTAACCGGAGATACTGTACTGCTGGCGCAGCACGTGCAAGTGTGGGATAACCGAAGGCTGACAGCGACTTTTTATATCCCTTCCGTTTTTCCAATGCGCCAGGAGGCTTATCCATTGACCTTAATCCTCGATCATGACACTGATGGGACGAGTGTTTTGCCTAATGCTGTCTTTGCAGTTCCGGCCGAAATCCAAAACCCTGCTGAGATGTCATTGTGGTTTGAAAACAAAGTGGAGCGGGTGCATGAAAAGGCGGGCATTCAGTTTCCATTTAGGAATATACTATCGGAAACCATTCGCAATACCTATTTCCATGTGCCGATGTGGTTTGCCATGATCTTATTGTTTGCTGTAAGTGCCTGGTATAGTTTGCGCTACTACCGAAAAGGGGATATAGATTTTGATCAAAAAAGTGTTGCTTTTATAAAAGTGGGCTTATTATTTGGCATTCTTGGATTGGTGACGGGGATGCTCTGGGCTAAGAATACATGGAATGCTTATTGGAGTTGGGATGTGAAGCAAAATATGTCAGCCATTGCGCTTCTGATTTATGCTGCGTTGATGGTGATGCGCTCTTCCGTAGAAGATGATATGCAAAAAGCAAGATTGACTGCAGGTTATAATATGTTCGCCTTTGCTTTGCTTATACCGCTGCTTTTTATCATTCCACGAATGACGGACAGTCTTCACCCTGGGAATGGAGGAAACCCTGCTTTAGGAGGTGAAGACCTTGATAATACAATGCGCATGGTGTTTTATCCGGCAGTTATCGGATTTATTATGTTGGGCATTTGGATTAGCCAATTGGTATATAGAACGGAAAAGCTAAAACGAAAGTTAGGAAGTTGAATAAATCTTATCATATTTATGGACGATTTGTGCATATGAAGCATCTTAAGGTTTTATTTTTTGTTGTACTACTGGCAGTTGCTCAAACTGCTCAGGCAGAAGGGGTTGTTACCGCCGACTTCATGAGTAGTATTGGGAAAATCTATGTTGTGGCTGGCGTATGTCTGGTCATCCTGATAGCCCTGTTTGTATATTTATATCAACTTGATAGAAAAATTTCTACACTAGAAAAAAGGTTTAAGAATGAGTAATTCAGTAAAGCATCTCAGTTTCTTTGAGAGTGTCAATCGAAATTTTGACAAAGCTGCTGCCCATACAAGTATCCCAAAAGGACTTCTGGAGCAGATCAAAGTATGCAATGCCGTTTATGAAGTGACATTTCCTGTTAAGATTGGTAATCAATATCAGGTGATTGAGGCTTTCAGAGTGCAGCATAGTCATCACAGGCTTCCAACAAAAGGAGGAATACGCTTTAGTCATCTCGTAAATCGTGATGAAGTCATGGCGCTTGCAGCACTTATGAGTTATAAATGTGCATTAGTGGACGTGCCGTTTGGTGGCGCCAAAGGAGGCGTCAAGATTAGTCCAAGAAAGTATAATGAGGCACAACTCGAAAAAATCACCAGACGATACACCACAGAACTTATACGTAAGAACTTTATCGGTCCTGGCCTTGATGTCCCTGCTCCTGACTATGGTACGGGGAGTCGCGAAATGGCATGGATTGCGGACACCTATTCCACCTTTAGTCATGGAGAAATAGATGCCAGTGCTTGTGTGACCGGCAAACCAGTTGCTCAAAGTGGAATCAGAGGAAGAACAGAGGCGACAGGACGTGGCGTTTATTATGGTATTCGTCAGTTTTTATCCTACAAGGAAGATGCTACTGCAATTGGGATGGAACCTGGAATCGGTGGAAAAACCATGGTTATTCAAGGGTTGGGAAATGTAGGTTCATATACCGGGACGATTTCAGAGGATGAAGGAGGTGTTAAAATCATTGGTGTTTCCGAAATGGAAGGGACTATTGTGAGTACCGGCGATAAAGGGATTAATATTGAAAGGCTCATTAAATACAGAAAGGATAAAGGAAGTATCCTCGGATTTCCAGGCACAAAAACACTTGGTGTTCGCGAAGATTGGGTGGGCATCGAATGTGATATTTTAGTACCGGCGGCATTGGAAAATCAAATAACTATTTCTAACGCCAAGAAAGTCAAGGCAAAAATTATTGCCGAGGCTGCGAATGGTCCTGTAACATCAAGAGCTGCTGAAATTCTTATCAAGAAAGGGGTGATCATATTACCTGACATGTACCTTAATGCAGGTGGGGTAACCGTCTCCTATTTCGAATGGTTGAAAAACCTGTCTCATATGCGTTTTGGAAGAATGGAAAAACGATTTCAGGAGCAATCATTAAGGAATTTGTTGTCTACAGTAGAAAGACTTACCGGGCACAGTGTTGGTGATAAGGAAAAAGATATGTTGACGCACGGTGCCGATGAAATTGATTTAGTTCGCTCAGGCCTGGAGGACACCATGGTAAACGCTTATGATGAAATCAGGGAAATATTTAAACGCAAAAAGAATATAGAAGATCTGCGATCTGCAGCTTTCGTTTGTGCTTTAAATAAAATTTCCGGTGATTATGTTCGTTTAGGAATTTTCCCATAATACTATTGATGCTTCTTACTAAGAAAAATAAACTGATTGCCATATGACCGAGGATCTGGATAAGACCGATTATTTGATTTTAAAGATATTGCAGGAGGATAGTAATATCACAAACTTAAGCTTGTCGAAACGAATTGGATTATCTCCAGCGCCGACTTTGGAGCGCGTTAAAAAGCTTGAGAAAAACGGAATTATCAAAAGCTATCACGCTGTGGTGGATCCTATAGCTTTAGGACTGAATGTCATGACCTATATTCTGGTGAATATTGGGTGGCATAAAGAGAAAGCATCAGCAAACTTTCTTCAGCATGTCAATGACATCGACGAAATAGTAGAGTGTACTATCATTACCGGAGATGGTGATTTTCTGTTGAAGGTGATGTGCAAGGATCTGAAAGCCTATCAGGATCTCTTGTTTAATGTGTTATCTCAAATCCCTGAAGTGGAGCGATTAAAGACCCTTATGACCCTTTCCACTGTTAAGAATAAGAAGGTTTTGCCATTAAGTTATAAGTCATAGTTCAGGGCTGTTTAACCTATTTTTTATTGAGTAATTCATCGTTGTTGTGGTCCATCCAGTCTCCTGAGGGAGTCTCTTCATTTCTATTCGGAACGATGCACATCAGAGATGATAGAGCGTATCAATTTTGTAGCCGACTCTATCCATTTATCGATCAGGTAGATGTTTACGTGGGTGAAATGGATTTGGGATCAATTGGCTCCCTGTCAGCAGGTCCGGCTTATGCCATGCAACAGCATTTTAGACCGGATGCTTATCGCAAACTGAAAAAGCAATTAGTAAAGTCGTTTAATTTAAATATTGATCATTATAGTCAAATGCACCCTTTACTCATCATGAGTGCATTGACGCACCAGGTGCTTCAAAAAGACCATTCGATTTCACTCGATGAGCAATTGTGGAATTATGCCAAGACAAACAATTTAACGACCATCGGGTTAGAAACGGTAGATGAACAGGTATCCCTTTTGCATTCAATAGCTCCTGATAAATTATATGGACAGATCAAAGAGGTTGGTGCTCGCCCAAGTCTGATACGAAAGTTCACAAATAAAACGCTGGATCTCTATGTGCAAGGGAAAATTCATGCATTGTATGAACTTACCAAAAAATCTATGCAGCATTTACGCAAGCGTATCATCTATTCAAGAAACAGGCGAATGGTGGAAAGGATCGCTTCTTTCGATCCTGGTCAGCGATACTTTATCGCTATAGGCGCAGGGCACTTAAGCGGCAAATCAGGCTTGATATCTGCATTGCGCAAGAAGAACTGGCTTGTGCGACCTGTTATTCTCTAACATTTACGGATTTCAACCTGATAAGTAATTTGAAACATAATTTTTTATGAAATTTTGTAACAAGAAGAGATGAAAAACGTTTTGATTAACTGAGTATGAGAGAATGTTATACACGAGGCTTAATTAGTCTGATTTTTTGCTTCTTCTGCTTTCTGGGATATTCACAGAAGCAATACACTGTGAGCGGTTACGTGAAGGATAATCGATCGGGAGAAACGCTTATAGGCGCTAACGTATTTCTTGAGAATGATGTAGCTATAGGGACCGTAACGAATACTTATGGTTTCTATTCAATTACCATTCCTGAAGGCACACAGCGAATTGTGTTTTCTTACTTGGGTTACCAATCCATAGTTGAAGAGCGAAACTTGAATGCTAATCTAAACTTGAATATCAATCTTAGTCAGGGTGTCGAAATGGAGGAGATTGTTATTACGGAAAATGCACAGGAAGAGGACGATAATGTAGAAAGTACATCTATGGGCAGGGTGACATTGCCGATCGAACAAATTAAAGTATTACCTGCCCTGTTTGGGGAAATCGATATTCTTAAAACTATTCAGTTATTACCGGGTGTTTCTTCTGCCGGAGAAGGGAGTGCCGGGTTTTATGTTCGTGGAGGTGGGGCAGACCAAAATCTGGTTTTATTGGATGAAGCAGTAGTCTATAACAGCGGACATTTTCTTGGGTTTTTCAGTGTATTTAATGCGGATGCAATCAAAAATACAACATTGATCAAAGGAGGTATTCCGGCTGTCTATGGTGGAAGATTATCCTCCGTACTGGATATCCAAATGAAAGAAGGAAATAATCAACAATTCCAAACCGAAGGGGGAATTGGCTCTATTTCTGCGCGAGCAACGGTGGAAGGTCCTATCGTTAAGGATAAAGGAAGCTTCTTGCTCAGTGGTCGACGTACCTATGGATTTGATCTTGCTCAGCCCGCTATTAATAAGACTGATTTTGCAGGAACAAATTATTTTTTCTACGACTTTAATGCGAAAATAAATTATCAGTTTTCGCAGAAAGACAGGCTATACCTGAGTGGGTATATCGGACGGGATGTATTAACGTTTGCACAATCTGGAAGAGATTTTAATTTCAAACTACCGTACGGCAATGGAACAGCCACCTTAAGATGGAATCACTTGTTTAACGATAAGCTGTTTTTCAATTTGTCCGCAATATATAATGACTATAACTTCAAGGCCAGCTTTTCGCAAGAGGAATTCCAATTTCAAGTTGCCTCTGGTGTAATAGATTATACTGCTAAATTTGATTTTCACTTTTTTCCTTCCAACGAGCATCAGCTTAAGTGGGGCTTACATGCTACCAATCACAAATTATCGCCCAATGTCGTTACTGGGTCCTCCGGCGATGTTGATTTTGAATCGACGGTTACCCCAAAATATGGAAATGAGTATGCGCTCTATCTTCAGGATGATTGGCGCATCAGTCCCAGATTTCGAATCAATCTTGGCTTAAGAGGAACCATGTTTCAACAAGTAGGTCCATATACTTCAGACCAATCGGGCCGTGTATACAAAACAGGAGAAGTAGTAAAGACATTTTCATCATTGGAGCCAAGAGTCTTTTTAACGACTACAATTACGCCCAATGCCTCCTTTAAAGCAGGAATCACATCAACCACGCAATACCTGCATTTGGTAAGTAATAGTACCTCAACATTGCCGGCGGATGTATGGGTGCCAAGTTCTGAGTTGGTGGACCCGCAAAGAGGCTGGCAATACGCAGCGGGCTATTTTCAGAATCTTAATAAAAACATGTATGAAGCCTCCATCGAGGTATATTATAAATCACTGAAAAATCAAATTGATTATCGCGAGAGTTATGTAGATAATAGTGTTCAGGAGGTGGAAACCGAATTTGTTTTTGGGGAAGGAGAAGCTTATGGTACTGAGTTTTTTATTCGAAAGAATAAAGGAAATCTTAACGGTTGGATTGGGTATACGCTTAGTAAGGCAACAAGGACGTTTCCGGATATTGAAAATGGAAGAACATATCCAACAACTTATGACAGGACACATGATCTTAGTGTGGTCGCAAATTATAAGTTTAGCCGTAAGCTGACCGGAGGATTTGTATTTGTTTACGCCACAGGAAAATCTTTTACGCCACCGCAGAGTATTTACCTGATCGAGGGAGAGTTTCAAACAGACTACGGTCCGAGAAACAGCCAGCGCCTCGAACCTTATCATCGAATGGACGTTTCACTTACATATACCCCTCGGCCGGATAGTAAAAAAGCTTTTAGATCGCATTGGGTTTTTTCTGTTTACAACGCATATAATAGAAAAAACACCTTTTTTATTTATACAGATTACGACTCAAATCTGCAGGCAGGTACCGCAACGATTAAGGCATATAAAGTTTCCATATTTCCAATCATACCCTCCATAACCTGGAACTACAAATGGCAGTAAAAAGTATATACAACTTAATTTTGGCACTCACAGCTGGTTTGGCACTGACTTCGTGTGAGGTAGAGTATATTCCTGCGCCTTCAGAAGAAGGGCCGAGGTATGTGGTAGAAGGATATGTGGAAGCAGGTCAGGATGCTTCGATACCTTATTTAATCTTAACCAGGACGCTTGATTTTTATGGAGAGATTGGACCTGATGATTTTGATAATTCGTATGTGCATGATGCCCAGGTAAGCGTTACGAATGGAACGCGTACAGTTACCTTGCAAGAGATTTGTTTTAATGATTTGGATGATGAAGCAAAAAAGTTAATTGCTGAGCAATTTGGTTTTAATGCAGATAGCCTAAAAATTAATTTTTGCGTCTACATTGATATTTTGGATCAATTGAAAGCAGAAGAAGATGAAACCTACCATTTGGAGATTATTGTGGATGGCGATACGATTACCTCTTCAACTTATATTCCAATACTCGTACCGTTGGATAGTTTGAAGTTTTCGCCTCCGCCCGGAGAGCCAAATGATACTTTGGCGCAATTATTATGCTTTCTTTCTGACCCAGCTAATGAAGCAAATTTTTATCGTATTCTCGGTGCCACAAATGGGGGCCCTTTGGAAACGGGACTTGCAGGCGTCGAAGAAGATCTATATTTCGACGGGAAATCCTTTGAGTTTCAGCTATTAAATCCACAAACATCAGACGGTATTGCAGAACCTGCGGTTTTTGGTTTGTATTTTGTTGGCGATACGATCACCGTTAAATGGGCATCCATAGATCAGGCTACTTTTGATTTTTGGAATACTATAGAGTTTGCCAGAGCAAATCAAGGTCCATTTTCCACTTATACCCGAATTCAATCTAATATCGTCGGTGGCATTGGTATTTGGGGTGGATACAGCGTTAGTTATTACACTAAAATTGTCAATTATTAATTGATGAAAGCGAAACAATTACTCGAATACGCCCAGACAGGAGTTGAACTTCAACAGCATGCAAAAGAAGCTGTGATTTTTGGTGCTTCCGGGTTGATTGGAAATAGTTGTTTGCGCAGGTTGTTGACCCATCAGTCCTATAACAAAGTGATATCTATTGGGCGTACGCCTATCAAAGCAAGTCATCCGAAACTGATTCACTATGAAGTGGATATGCAGGATAGTGAAAACTACAGGCATTTGATGCGGGGTGATGATCTCTTTATTTGTCTGGGAACAACGATGAAGAAAGCCGGCAGCAAGGAAGCATTCTATGCAATTGACCATGATCTGTTATTTGATATTGCTAAAACAGGTTCTTTGCAGAATATGAACCAATTGATCATTGTCTCTTCTGTGGGTGCTGATAAAAACTCTTTTATTTTTTACCTGAAAGTAAAAGGAGAGTTGGAGGATGATGTACGCAGACTTCCCTACTGGAGTGTCCAGGTCATGCGCCCTTCGGTTTTGCTTGGAAACCGGCAAAAGCGCCGAATTGCTGAGAAGGTGGCAGGGAGATTAAGTAAGGGTCTTCAATATTTTTCAGGAAGCATTTTGGGTGATATTGCACCGATCGAAGCGGATGATGTCGCAAAAGCAATGATACAATCAGCCCAAGGACTTAAAAAGGGAACGCATATCCATCACGGAAGCGAAATCGTGCAGTTGGCAAAGCTGTTTAATCAATAATCTATTTGGTCTGGGGTGGTTTGTCTATAATTTCAGACAGAATTGGTTTTTATACAGCTGTTTATTTGGCATTGGATCACGATAGACTCTGATTGACGAAGCATTATTAAAGCGGCCGGTAAACTATTCTTAGTTTTGCCCTATCAATAACTATATACCTATGAATAATTCTGACATTAATATCCATATTCAACTAGATGAGGATCGTGTACCGGAGAAGATTGAATGGAAAGCTTCTGATGCCAATCAGGAACATCCTTCTGATAGTAAATCAGTTTTCCTTTCCTTTTTAGACAGAGATTCTCTCGATACGTCCACACTTTTTCTTTGGACCAAAGACCTTCATGTGGCAGAGATGGATCGCAAGATATATTATGCTCTGACGGCACTCACCGATGGCTATTTCAAATCAACGCAAAACACTGAGTTGGCAAATGAAATGAGAAGGTTTGTTCATTATTTTGGTGAAAAGACAGGAATTATTCCTGAGGACAAGAAGTGATAAAGCATGCGTCCAGCAATATTCCACAATGACGAAGAAGGCCGAAAGGCTTTCGAAGATCTTGCCACTAAAGCTGTTGCCTGGATTCTAAACTATTACGAAAATATCGACCAACTCCCGGTTCGTAGCCAGGTTAAACCGGGAGAGGTTTATGCACAATTTCCGGATGCTTTTCCAGCACAACCTATTAGGGATGAGGAGGTTTTTCGTTTGCTCAATGAAGTACTCATTCCGGGAATGACCAATTGGCAGCATCCAAATTTTTATGCTTTTTTCCCCGGCAATACAAGCTTCCCATCTATAGCTGCTGAAATGTTGACCGCAGGCATTTCTGCGCAATGCATGATTTGGGAAAGCTCTCCGGCAGCAGCAGAACTTGAACAACGCTGTATGGAGTGGTGCCGCTCGCTACTTGGCTTGCCGGAAGGCTGGGAAGGAGCGATTCAGGATACAGCGTCAAGTGCTACGCTGACCGCCCTATTGACCGCTAGAGAATGGAAGTCCGGTTTTAGGATTTCCAAACGTGGCTTTGATGGGACCGTCTATAGAATCTATACCTCTTCTCAGGCACACTCATCCATTGAGAAAGCGGTTAGACTTGCTGGTTTTGGAACTGACAATCTTGTACACATAGCTGTAGATGAACATTTATCACTTATTCCTGATCAGTTGGAGAATGCTATCAACAGAGATATTGGATTGGGTTATATACCACTGTGTATTGTATCAACGATTGGTTCCACAGGGGCAGGGGCCATAGATCCTGTTTCTGCGATCAGTACCATTTCAAACCAATATGGTTTATGGCATCACGTTGATGCTGCTTACGCTGGTACGGCAATGATGCTTGAGGAATATCACCATTTAAGAAATGGCCTGGAAGGTGCAGATAGCTTTGTGTTTAATCCTCATAAATGGATGTTTGTACAGTTTGACTGTAGTATGTATTACGTAAGAGATGCCGAATTGCTGGTACGCACTATGAGCATTAATCCATCCTACCTGATGACGGACCAGGGTGATCGCGTAAAAGACTACCGGGATTGGGGGATACCATTGGGGAGAAGATTCAGAGCCCTTAAATTATGGATGACACTGCAACTACTGGGGACAGATGCAATAAAACAAAAACTCAGGCATCACATAGCGTTGGCGCAATTGGTTGAAACGAAAATAACTTCAGACAGTCGTCTTGAGATAGCCTATCAGCGATCGCTGAATATTGTCACCTTTAGATTGAAGCCAATGCATGATAGCGATGGATCAATAACGAAGAAGCTGGTGCAAGAAATCAATGATTCAGGAAAGGCCTATATGACGCATGCAGTAGTGGAGGGCAGAAGTTTGGTGCGTTGGGTGACAGGTCAAACAAATACAGAGGAGAAGCATATCAACGATACATTTTCTCTTGTAACAGGAATACTTGATAAATTGGTCTTATGATGATTGTACCGGATAGAAACGCGTTAGAAAATGCCAGACATAGGATTGAAAAGTATATTCACCATACGCCTGTCCTGACATCGTCGATGCTTAATGAAAAAGTAGGTGCTGAAGTTTTTTTAAAATGTGAAAACTTCCAACGTATGGGCGCCTTTAAAATGCGTGGGGCGGCAAATGCCCTGGCATGTCTTTCGAATGAGCAATTAGCAAAAGGGGTCGTTACCCATTCATCCGGAAACTTTGCACAAGCAGTTGCCTTATCAGCAAAATTGTTAGGGGCAAAAGCAAAAATTGTCATGCCGGAAAATGCACCAAAAGTAAAGGTTGATGCAGTAAAAGGATATGGTGCTGAAATAATATTCTGTGGTTCACGTCCAGTAGATCGTGAAGAAGCTGTTGAAAGACTTATTGCCCTTGAACATTTAACCTTTGTTCATCCCTCAAATGATCTTGATGTAATTCTGGGTAACAGTACAAGTGCGCAGGAATTGCTTGACGACGTGTCATCACTTGATTTTCTTATTAGTCCAGTGGGTGGTGGAGGCATATTGGCTGGAACGGCACTGGCAGCGCACTGGTTTTCTCCAAAGACAAAAGTTTTTGGCGCTGAGCCTGAGAATGTGGATGATGCCTATAGATCATTATTGTCCGGTAAAATAGAGATCAACCCCAAAGATGCTTTTACCATAGCAGATGGATTGCGAACAAATCTTGGTGACATTAACTTTCCAATAATCAGAGATCTTGCAGGAGGTGTATTGCGCGTTAGTGAAGAGGAGATTCTCGAGGCCATGTGGTGGGTTTGGGAGCGGATGAAAATAATCATCGAGCCAAGCAGTGCGGTAACCGTGGCAGCGATCATACGCTACAAAGACCAGTTTAAGGGGAAGCGTGTAGGGCTGATTATTACAGGTGGAAATGCAGCTATTCGAACGCTCGCGGGGTAAGGCCTATTTTGCCAGGTAGATTATTGACGAGGCATTATCCACATTTGTTTTTGCAGCGAAGAAGGTTTTCAAGCCTGAAATAAAAGCACGCACACTGCCGAAGAGTCCACTTCCTTTATATTTTTCACTAAGCATGCTGACATAGAATGCATCGAGCGGCATCTGGCGTTTTCCCGCAAGTTTAAATTGATGTTGATTTAAAAGATGCTCCATCGCCTTTGGGCTGAAATGCCACAAGTGCCTGGGTACATCATAGGCTGCCCACTGAGCAGCATATTTCTTTGCATCGATAGAGGTATGATTAGGTACTGCAATGATTAATACACCTTCCGGTTTTAGTATTTTTCTGAATCGCGCCAGATACCCTTGAAGGTCATGAACATGTTCGAGCACATGCCAAAGCGTAATCGCATCGTATTGTGCTGAAGGCAAATTGTGCAAATGCTCAATAGGGTCAATTTTCATATTTAATTTCTCTGCCGCAATCATTCTAGCTTTTTCATCTGGCTCCAGCGCATCTACCTGCCAACCACTAAGTTTCATATAATTGGGGAAGTGCCCGGTTCCAGCACCTACATCCAAAAGAGATCCTTTGCTCTTTCCGGAGGCTTCGACGACCCACTGATGTTTCTTTTTCAACATAAAAACACGTGCGGTATGGTACAATCGATTGATCAGTCCGCTTTTCGTATCACTGTGGGAAACGTATTCTTCAGAAGCATAATACCGGCCAATTTCAGACTCGGAAGGTTGTGGAGAAGTGACTTTCAATTGGCATAAGTTGCACATTCTCAAGTCGAACGACTCGCCAGAGATACTGTAATCCTTCACTTGACCGGTTGGGACCCAGTCATTACCGCCGCAAGCAGGGCACATTTGTGGGTCGATATATAACGTCGATGACATTGTCTCCATATATGCAAATGTAGGATTCCGATGCTTAATATACCGTTTGAAGCCTGCAGATAACGCTAAGATTGCTATTTTTGTCGCCCTATGACCTATCGTCCGATAATCCTTACGCTGCAGCGCCTGACAATGATGTCTTTTTTGTGCTTTGCCTTTTTAACAGCAAGTATCGCTCAGACGGCGACATTGCGTGGTAATGTGTATGATGAGAGCTCTGGTGAAGCAGTTGCTTTTTGCCAGGTTTTTTTAGACGGAACTGAGATACGAACGCTAACAGACCTTGACGGGTTTTTCATTTTCACAGATATACCTGTCGGAAGCTATAATGTTGAAGCCATGTTTATAGGGTTTGATACAATCCGAAGCACAGTTACACTACTGGAAGGTCAGGTAAAGTATCTAAAACTATTAATGTCGGCAGGATCAATCCAGCTTAATACAATTAGCGTAAGTGCCAGTAAAGAGCAGCGACGAAATGAAGTGAACGTTTCGCGTATTACAATTACTCCTAAACAAATCAAGTCCTTGCCATCTACTGGTGGAGAGGCTGATATCGCCCAGTATCTTATGGTGCTTCCAGGGATTATTTCTACTGGTGATCAGGGTGGGCAAATTTATATTCGAGGAGGATCGCCCGTTCAGAATAAAATCCTATTGGATGGGATGACAATCTATAACCCTTTTCACAGTATTGGATTTTTTAGTGTTTTCGAGACAGAAGCTATTAAATCAGCGGAAGTACTAAGTGGAGCTTTCGGTGCTGAGTATGGTGGTAGAATTTCTGCTGTCGTTGACCTAAAGACCCGGGATGGAGACAAAAAGCGATTTGGCGGCTTGGTATCTGCAAGTCCTTTTCAGGTAAAAGCTTTATTGGAGGGTCCAATCACGCCTTTTAACCCGGAGACAGGATCTAGTTCTTCTTTTCTAATTACCGGAAAACATTCCTACCTCGATAAAACTTCTCCAAATTTATATGATTATGCTACACCTGATTCCTTAGGCCTTCCATATTCGTATACGGATATCTATGGCAAACTTTCGTTCCATTCCGGAGAAGGGAGCAAAATAGATTTTTTTGGATTCAGCTTTTCTGACGGTGTAAACCTTGATGGAGTAGCCAGTATTGACTGGAAGTCAGGAGGAGGGGGAATGAACTTTAAATTAATCCCAAGATCATCCAATATTATCTTTTCCGGTACACTGGCTTATTCGAAATATGATATAGTGCTTTTGGCTCCGGACCAACAACCGAGGACGAATTCGGTAGGCGGATTTAATGCACTTTTTGATTTTGCTTCTTTTGGCAAGAATAGCACATTGAATTATGGTTTTGAGTTAAATGGTATTTCAACAAAACTGTCTTTTAGGAATTTTGTCGGGGTTACTTTTGAACAAAATGAGAATACAACAGAGTTAGCAGGATATATCGCATTGCGTCAAAAGACAGATGCTATCATTATTGAGCCAGGGTTACGGGCTCAGTTTTATGCCTCGTTAGGTGATTTTTCACTAGAGCCCAGACTCGCCATTAAGAGTAATTTCTCCGATAAATTCAGAATGAAGTTCGCTGTTGGGAAATATTCACAAAATCTTATCAGTACAGTTAATGAACAAGACATCGTGAATTATTTCGTAGGCTTTTTGTCCGGACCGGAGGAGCAGATTTTCGAACCGGGGACAACAACCAAAACAAAGGATAAATTACAGAAAGCATGGCATTTTCTTGCCGGTGTGGAGGTTGATCTGGCTTCAGGTTGGGAGCTTAATGTCGAAGGCTATTATAAAGACTTTAGTCAGCTTATTGGTGTCAATAGAAACAAACTCAGTCAGCAAGATCCCGATTTTTCGACGGAGACGGGGGATGCTTATGGTATTGATTTTACGCTCAGCAGACAGACCCAAAAGATCGCTATGTGGGCTACTTATTCCTTGGGTTATGTAAAGCGGGATGATGGGTTTCAAGTGTATCCAACACACTTTGCAAGACGACATAATGTGAATTTTTTAGTGAATTATTCATTTAGCCGCACTTGGGAGTTTGGTGTTCGATGGAATTATGGATCAGGATTTCCATTTACACTGACACAAGGGTTTTACGGACAGCAAGAGGTCTTAGGCGGGATAGATACAGATGTGTTGACAGAAAATCCAGATCTCGGCATTATCTATAGTAGTGAGCGGAATAGCGGACAATTACCAGATTATCATCGCCTGGATATGTCGTTGAAAAAGACTTTTGAGTTCAGTCAGCATCTCCGAATGGAAGTCCTTGCCAGTGTGACCAATGTCTATAATCGTAAGAATATCTTTTATTTTGACAGAGTTACCTATACTCGGGTGGATCAACTGCCAATTATACCGAGTTTGACAGTGAAGATTGAATTTTAATTTATCCGTTTTCCAGATCGAACGACCACGATTTCTCTTGTAATAGATTAGTTCGTTTATTGCCCTAGCCAATAATTATTGGATTTTGAATTGCTGTCCAGGCAGTCAGTTATACTTCAGTAATAGAGGCGATCCCATAGGATTAAACTAATTTTGCCTGCTGGAATACCATAAATGACGTTGCACTAGTTTAATATTGCGTGAGAAAGCCTTGGTACGATATCGGATATCAAATAGATAAGTTGCTCATCGGTAGCTTCATTCCACCTTTCCTGATGTCATTTTTTCTGGCGCTTTTCGTGCTCATTATGCAATTTCTCTGGAAATTTATTGAGGATATCATAGGAAAGGGGGTCGGTGTATTGATGATATTGGAAATGTTTTTTTACAAATCCGTTTCTCTATTTCCACTGGCTCTGCCCATTGCTGTTTTGCTTGCTTCTGTGATGGTCATGGGAAATCTTGCAGAACAGTATGAGCTATCAAGTTTTAAATCTGCCGGCGTCTCCTTGTATAGGCTATTGGCACCATTATTATTTGTTGGCTCGTTGATTGGTTTGTTTTCGTTTTTCTGCTCCAATACGATTATTCCTATAGCTAACCTTAAATATCAATCAAGGCTTTATGATATCCGCAATCAAAAGCCAACGCTGAGTATAGAACCCGGCGTGTTTAATGAGGATTTTCATGGATATTCGATTCGCGTAGGAAAGAAGGATAAAGACAAAGTAAGTATTGAGGATATCATGGTTTATGATGATTCAAAGCTCAATAGAGGCAAATTGAATGTAGTGACTGCGCAGCGTGGTAAAATGTATGTATCGGATGAAGATGGTGCCTTCGTGATGACACTGTATGATGGGTATCAATATGCAGAAGCGGATGCTCAAGGCAGAGCGAATTCAAAGCCATTTATGATTTCGCACTTTGCGGAATGGACGCGGCGATTTGATCTTGCTCAGTTTGACCTGGATCGAACTGAAGAAGATCAGTTCAAAACACATCATACGATGAAAAGTGCGCGGCAGATTTCAAGTGAGATTGACACTATGCGGGAACGCATGAATTTGGCCAGAATAGAAGGTCATACCACTTATGCTGTTTTTGTTGATTCAAGCTTGATGACAACAGCGACAGAGGCTAATTTGAAATTAGATCCGGATTCGGTTGGAGCTGAAATTGCTGTTAAAGACCAAGCTTTTGGTCGAGGGGATAAACGAAATCAAGGGGAATGGGAACGATATACACGGCTGCTTACCTTTTTGGATACAACGAGCATGGATGGGGCAAGTTCTATTTATCACATGCTTCCGGATCTGTTGCGCAAAGAGATGCGAGGAAAAGTAAACAGTAAGATTTCTATTACGCGTTCTAGTATGGATAGAAATGAAAGATCAATCAAGCGATTGGAAGAATCTATAAGGAAGCATTTGTATGAATTGCATTGGAAATTTTCGCTTGCTGTAGCATGTATCGTCATGTTGTTGATTGGGGGACCGATGGGGGCGATTGTGCGCAAAGGAGGATTTGGATATCCTTTTCTGGTGTCCATATTCTTTTTTACCTTTTTCTTAATGAGTAATATCAGTTGTAAAAAGCTAAGCGACAGCGAGCAGCTTCCGCCTGTTCTTGCGGCCTGGATGCCGGTGCTTATCCTCTTTGTGATTTCTTCTTTTTTGACATACAAAGCATTGCAGGATTCCAAGATTATGAATACCGATAGACTTAAAACCTTCTTTGCCAAGCTGCCTGATTTATTTAAATCCAGTGTGACATGAATCCATGGAAACTGTTTGTTGCCGGGATGGGTGTTTTTGTCATCTTGTCTTTTACGATTTCAATTATCCTTGGTCATGGGCAATTTTTAATTTGGCTTGCCGATCATCGATCTCCGGTGGCGGATTATTTCTTTTACTATATCACGAAATTGGGAGAAGAATATGGATTTGTAGTGATAGGTGTTATTTTTCTGTTTCGTTCCTGGCGCAGAAGTTTAATGATATTAGCTTTGGGTTTGATCGTCACCTTGATCACTTTTGTATTGAAAAAGACTTTTTATTTTGAACGCCCCAGTATGTTTCTTGAGCGAATGGTGTGGGAGGGGCCACGTGAGGTGTTAGATTACTCCTTATTGATTGGGCATTCAAGTTTTCCCTCTGGCCATTCAATGGCAGCCTGGGCACTCTTTACATTTATAGTGGCTTTGTACAGAAAATCCTGGGTATCGATAGTGTGTTTTGTACTCGCTATATCCGTTTCTATATCAAGAGTTTATTTGATGGCGCACTTTCTACGGGATGTTGCCATGGGTGCATTTATTGGTTTTTTGATAGGCTATCTTGTTTTTTACATTTACGATACAAGGTTGAAAATCAGATAGTTATATGCGGTTTTAGACACGCTGGCCATTGTTTTGTTGGGTTGTCAATAATTAAGATTTACAGGAAAATTCTTAACTGCGAATTGGTTGGTATATTTGCGGCTCATAAAATTACTATCATGCGATCTTACATTATTTATTTTTCTCTTTTTTGTCTTCTGACTTTTGTCAGTTCATGTGATTCGGATAAAGCATCTGATACACAGCCAGCGGCCCTTTCGAATACCACCGGGTTAAAAATTGCTTTTGTATACGGGGATTCTATTCTGATGAATTACAATGAGTTTAGAAAAGAGTCCGATGCAATGGAGTTAAAGCAACGAAGAGCTGAGGAGGAGTTGCAGAAGAAAGGTGCAGCACTGGAAAAGGAGATCATGGATTATCAAAAGCAGGCTCAAGGGGGATTGTTAACACCAAAAGAAATGCAGGCGAGAGAAAAATATCTCACCACCCGTCAGGAATCTGTTATTGGCGAAAGAGATAGAATGGCGCAGGAAATCATGGAAGAGACTGCCGCTATTAACAAAAGGTTGCACGGTATTTTGCAGGAAAAATTGAGTGATATCAAGAAGAAGGAGGGATATGATTTTATCCTGAGTTATGTCGATGGCGGATCCTTGCTCATCGCTGATGACAAGTATGATATTACCGATAAAGTGCTGAAAGAGTTAAATGCTGATTCTTCCCCGGCGAAATAATCAAGGTTATTTTATTCTGTGAATTAGTAGTGGCCAAAATGAATTTTGGATACTAGTTAGTTCTTTTATTAGGGGATGATTTGATGCTCTTCTGTCTGTGATTGCCGTTACTTTTTTAAGCTTAAGCTAATTGCCATCCTGTAATATTTTGAATTACAGGACAAGAAAGAGTAACCAAAAGGATAATATTGATTTTGTTGCCACGATATTTTTTTTGATCTAGCGTTCTTTTTTTCCGGCCCGATATCATTATCAGATACAGGACAAGTAAAAAAGAACCAATTCCGCTCGAGCGGAACTCGTCGCACCAAAAACTCACCTGCGCTTATTATCTTGTATTACTTCCCTAGCTTATTTCACATTCGATTTCATTCCCCCTTATTTTTCCGATTGCGAGCGGAAAAATAAGCTGGTTGGATTGTTCAAACAGTTTGGAGCGACTGGATCTTTTATATCGAGAAGATATTTCTATCCTATAAAATCCTTGCTTTATGATTTTCAGCTTTTCGCTGCCGTAGCTTTAGCGAAGGAGGTCCCCTTTTAACAAAGATTCAAGTTGCAGGAGCTAATTCCGCTTAACTGCTGGTAGGGGTTCGAAGTTTAGCAGGAACAAAAAACTAAACCCTCTAAACTAGGTCACCATAGGTGACGGCTCTAAACTTTCTAAACGCGTCGTCCTTTGAAGCGATAACATATCCGTATTGAGAATCCTTGGATAAGCTTAGTCGAAAGCTACACTTTCAATACCACATTTTTTAATTGTGAAGTGATTTGCTCACGGAGGAGTATTAGATCACTATGCATGCGCATATGAATGATCATTTCTTCTTCATTATTTTCATCCTGGTATTGTGCTATTTGGGCCATATTGACATTGATGTGCGCCATGACAATTTTCAACTTAAGTCGTAGTATGGCATTGTGTGCATCCAGTTTGTAATTCTGATCAGGATGAATTTGGATTTGCAATGGGATATCATGCTCTTCCCAACTGGCATACTCGTACGGGGTGGTAAGAAGTTCAATGGTCAGATGTTGAATTTTAGGTTCAGGATGATGCGTAAAATGTGAGGCGCTAATAGACTCATTGTTATCTAATCGCAATTTATACTCCAGTACAATCTTCTTATAAATATCATTTTGGAAATCATCAAGAATATCGGAAAGGCTGTTGATGATGTATTCTGCAACAGAAGAAAAACCCGGATCGTCAAATTCCTTGTCACCATAGTTAAGAAGGATGCGGACAATGTCTCTTTCCTGATATTCATCTGCCAGGTCAGTGAGCCCAACCACCGAAGCACTGGCTTCTTTTGAATCCTTTTGAAAAACCTGCTGTTGTATTTCTTTTTCAGATTGGTCGATATCCCTGGGAATTCCTCTACGCTTTTGTCTATGGAATTCATCCATTGCCTTATTCGTTTCCCGGACAAGAATATGCTCATCGACTTTCATGAGATGAGCGCATTCAGTGATAAAGGCAGATCGCTTTATAGCTTCGGGAATTCGGGCAAGCGTTTCAACCAGATCTTTGACGAGTGCAGATTTCCGCATAGGATCACCTGCAGCTTCTTTTAAGAGCAATTGCGTTTTAAAAAGGATAAAGTCCTTGCTGTGTTCTTGGATGTAAGCCTGAAACCCTGCAAGGCCTTCTTTTTTAATAAAAGAATCCGGATCCTCTCCTTCAGGGAGTAGGGCAAGGCGGACATCCATATTTTCTTCCAGGATAAGGTCCAATCCACGTATAGCTGCCTTAACACCGGCAGGATCGCTGTCATATAACATCGTGATGCGGCCTGTATATCTTTTTATCAACCTGATCTGGTCCGGCGTTAGCGCTGTTCCTGAGGAGGCTACCACATTTTCAACACCTGATTGGAACAAGCTTATCACATCCGTATAGCCTTCTACTAAAAAGCAATTATCCTCATGTCTGATGGCTTTTTTAGCATTAAAAATGCCGTATAGAACTTTTCGTTTGAGGTATATTTCAGTCTCAGGGGAGTTCATGTATTTCGGTCCCCGACTTGAACTCACTAGCTGTCGTCCGGCGAAAGCGATGGATTTACCGGAAATATTTAGGATTGGGAAAATAACCCTGTTACGGAAGAAATCTCCTCCATGCTGTGTCATGAGGCCAGCGCGCTGTAGGATTTCCTTTGTAAATCCGGCATTAATAGCCTCTTTGACAAGAAGATCGGATTCATTTGGCGCAAAGCCCAATCCGAAATCCTCTATGGTTTTACTGCGAAATCCTCTCTCTTTCAAGTAGCTAAGGCCTGCAATTTGTCCTTCTTCTGTGTTGTGGAGTTGATTTTTAAAGAAATTCAAGGCAAACCCAAGCACCTTATAGATCGTCTCCCGTTCCCGCTCAGCCAGCAATGTTTCAGCATCTGCCTTGGTTTCATCAAGTTTAATCCCATATTTCTCTGCCAGATACCGAATAGCCTCCGGGTATTCATAACCTTCGTGGTCCATGACAAATCGGATTGCATCGCCTCCACGGCCGCATCCAAAGCACTTAAATATGTTTTTAGAGGGTGAAACAGAGAAAGAGGGCGTCTTTTCATTATGAAAAGGACATAATCCTATCATATTGCTCCCTCGGCGCTTTAAATTGACAAAATCGGCTACGACCTCGTCAATTCGGGCACTTTCCATGACCTCATCGATACTTTTTCGGGCTATCATCAGGGGACAAAACTAAATGTTTGGTCGATTTATTTCAAATATGAGAATAATCGCTTGCCCATCCAATGTAAGGATACTATATTTGTTTAGAAGTAGTTTTATAGCAAATAATTACAGCTTCCGACACAAACTTGAATTCTTGATACGTTTTTAGGGTGTTCTCATAGTGTGTTCTTACCCGCTTTCCACAGGGAGGCGGGTTTTTTTGTGGAGGAATAGTTTGACTGTAAAAGATTGATCCTCAATGTTCTAAATCTTATATATGGCAAGCATTGGTATTATCGGAATGGGGAAAATGGGTTTTGCCATTGCATCTATCCTCGAAAGCAAAACAGCCCACAAGGGCCACAATTTCCAACGAATCACTTCGGGTAACCAATCGCAGCTTCAAGATTGCGACGTGGCTATCGAATTTACAATTCCTCAGGCAGCACCAGGTGTCATTCGGCAATGTATCGAGTTAGGTATTCCTGTAGTTTCCGGTACGACCGGTTGGCATGAATCACATTTAGAGGAAGTACGTGAATTTAACATACTACACAACGGCACTTTTTTATACGCCACAAATTTCAGCGTAGGGATGAATATAGTTTTCGAACTGAATAAAAGGCTTTCCGCCGTTATGGCCAAACTGCCCGAATTTAAGCCCTCTATAAAAGAGATACATCACATACAAAAAAAAGATTCTCCCAGTGGAACAGCCTATACTTTGCTTGAAGGCTTAATTCACAATCACCCTGGATATACCAATTTTGATCTGAATGGTGATAAAGAAAATCCACCTCAAAATGCTGTTCCCGTTGAAGCTATCAGAGAAGGAGAAGTGAAAGGCTATCATGCGGTGAATTGGGATTCAGGAATGGAAGGCATCACTATTGTGCATGAATCATTTGACAGGGAAATATTTGCTGAAGGGGCAGTGATGGCCGCTTTATGGCTAAAGGAGAAAGGCCCGGGAGAATACACGATGAAAGATATTATCAAATTCTAAAAAATAAAAAGCCCTTCTGAATCAGAAGGGCTTTTTATTTGTGTATTGAATTTCTAACCCACTTAGAGGTTTCTTTTCAACGTGTAGGCTACTCGATAATTAATGAGATCGCCAGATCAAAATCATCATAGATCGTTGAATCTCCTAGATCATCAAAAAACTTACTTGAACCGTAGCGTACATCATACTTCGTTCTGTCTACGACAAGATTAGCTTTTGCGCGGTATTTCTTTCCATCAGGTATGACCATCGCATTAAAGGTGATTGGTTGTGTTATGCCTTTTATCGTAAGGTTTGCCGTGATCGTATAGTCTCCTTCATCAAGAGAAATAATCTTAGTGGCTACTAACGTTGCTGTTGGATATTTTTCAACTTCAAAGAAATCTGCAGATTTAAGATGTCCTTCCAGTTTGGCTTTGCCTTGACTGGAAAGTTCTTCTACAATAATAGTCGTCATATCAATGGTGATACTAGCTTTTGTAAGCATGCCATCTTTGATTTCTACTTTCCCCTCCTTGATCGCAACGGTACCTATGTGCTTACCAGTAACTTTACGAGCAGTCCATTCAATCTTTGAATCGGTGGTATTCACCTTGTGTTCAGATTTTGGTGTCTCGCCTGCAATCGCAATAGTCGCTATACCAGCAACGAATAGAAAGGATAATAAAGTCTTAGTCATAGTATTTTGCTTATGGTTAGTAGATGAATAGGGTTATAACACCCTAAGCGCATATTTGTTGCTCCTATGATCTATCGAGCCTTGTGATTTTTACTGAAACGGCCAAACAGGATGCTCAGACGACAAATAGTAATCCCAGCAAGGCATAAAACGCTAAAAAGAATTTCAATTCACCTATCGGATAGTTTCCAAACCCCAGGGTAATCTTGCCTGTGGTTCACCTGATTGCAGTGCCTCATAAAACCGTATCATTTGTGGTAAATCAGTTTTAATCAAACTGGAGGACGCGGTATTGCCAGGATCCATGAGATCAGTTAACATCTTTTGCAACGGGTTTTGAAAAACGGGATATTCTTTGATTCTGTATTCTTCTAATTCTGCAAGGGTGGCGGCTGAGGCTATGGCATCTTCAAGTGTTCCAAGTCGGTCAACAAGTCCAAGTTCGAGTGCTTTTCGTCCTGACCATATTCTTCCCTGAGCGACTTCATGGACTTCATCGCGGGTCATGTCTCTTCCAGAAGCGACCTTCTCCAAAAACAATTCATAGTACGCATCTACTCTTTGCTGAAGGTAAGTGTTCTCTCTTTCGGTCCAAGGAAAGACTATGGAAAAGTCTGCGCTGTAAGGTCCTGTTCGAACTGTGTCAAAGCGAATGCCAAGCTTTTCATCCAGTGCTCTTGATGGGTTTGGAATCATAGAAAATACACCGATACTTCCTGTAAGTGTACTTGGTTGAGCAAAAATACTGTCGGCCATGGCGGATAAATAATACCCTCCTGAAGCAGCATAGTCTCCCATGGAGATAACAAGCTTTTTCCCATCGGCCTGAAGGCCTACAAGTTGTCGATAAATATTTTCTGCACTGAGGACGCTTCCACCCGGGCTATTGATGCGCAAGACCACAGCCTTGATATCATCCTGACGTCTAATGTCTTTTAATAATTTAACATAACGTCCATCATCAATTACACCATAATCATCCCGTCCACTGACGATGTCTCCTTCAGCATAGATGACGGCAATTTTATCCTTGGCACTGTAGTTTGATGGAGGGAGTGTAGCGGCAGTGGCATATTCTTCAATTGAAATATAGGTGATTTTGTCTTTGTCTTTTTTACCCATTTCCGTCTTCATCCACAACTCGCATTCTGCCTTCGCCCCAATTTCATCAACAAGGTTATACTTCAGTGCATCCTCTGCATTTTTGATTTTAAATGCCCACGCCATTTGTTTTAAAGAGTCGGCATTAATACCTCTGGCTTTGGCTATGTCATTCAAATATATGTCATAGATATCACCAATAAATTCTCGTGTTTGCAACTTGCTTTCGGGACTCATTTCGGTTCGACGAAATGGTTCAGTTGCACTCTTAAAGTCACCGGCATAATAGATTTGCATGTCGATCCCCACCTTGTCTAGAAAACCTTTGAAAAAAGGCACAAAACTGGCAAACCCTCTAAAATCAATCGTTCCTACAGGGTGTAATGTGATATGGTCAGAAGCGCTGGCGAGATAGTATCCTTGTTGCGTAAAGTAGTCGCCATAAGTGGCCAAAAATTTATCGGATTTCTTGTATTCTGTCAGTGCCTCGAGTATGACACTGGCAGAACTCGCGCCCAATCCACCGACACCATTTTCAATCAGGATGCCACTGATTTTTTCATCTTTTGCCGCGTGACGGATTAGCTTAGCGACTTCATGTAGTCCGGGAATATCATTTTCCTTTAGGCTAAAGGACTGTGTTGACGTATTGTTCGTTTTTTCTGGAATGTAGTTTGTAAAATCAAGCGTTAGCACGCTACCGGATTTGAGGGTTGTTTTTCCTCCGCCGCCGCCGGCACTCGCAACGATTGCTGCAGAGATACCAATAATCGCCAAAAAGAATACTGTACCGGCAACAAAAACACCGAGGCAACTCGCCAGTGTAAACTTGAGAAAGTCTTTCATATAATTACTACTTGCTTGAAAATTAAAATGTAATTCGAACCTAGGATGTAAAGGTCTGCATAATCAACCACTCAAATTCTATTTTGATTACCTCGTTAGCCTAATATTCGGGCAGGTTAATCGAAAATCAGCCTTTTAAGCCCTGACTGTCGAGGGTGGGGAGCTGCATTTGGAATGATTCCATTGTTTTTAGGACATGCCCGGCGATAAAATAATCACGATACCAACGTTGATCAACCGGAGCAATAATCCATGGTATCGTACTCCGGTTTATAGCATCTTCGTAACAGTACATGTATTCGTCCCATCGTTCAGCTTCCTTCCAGTCGGCATCTTTGTGTTTCCAGTTTTTTCTGGGTTCATCGATCCGCTCCTGTAACTTCACTTTTTGTCTTTCCGGGGAAAGGTGCATATAGAATTTTAGAATGGTCGTGTTATTATCTGTTGTCAGGAGCCTTTCCCATTCATTGATCGCTCTGATCCTTGAACTCACTTTGTCTTCATCAATCCATTTGTGTACGCGTTGGATGAGTATATCTTCATAATGGGACCGGATAAAAACCTGGATCATGCCCTGAGCTGGGGCCAGCTTATGGACGCGCCATAAGAAGTCATGGGAAAATTCTTCGTCCGTCGGTTTTTTAAATGGGGAAGCGTTAATTCCGGTTGGATTGCAATACAAAAAGACTTTACGCGTAGCCCCATCTTTTCCACTGGCATCCATGCCTTGAAATACGACCAGAAGATTATGCTTTTTCTCAGCATACATGATGTGTTGAAGATCAGCTATACGCCTGGCAATAGCATCAGTCTCTTTTTTGATTTCTGCTTTTTGAAGGCCTTTTGGCGCCCGGGTATTAATGTCTTTTAATTTTATCATGTGCCCATCTTATTTCTTCGAACAAGGAATGATTGCAATATATTTCCAAATCCTTTTGCTTGATCTGCGGCAACAAAATCAATATGATATTGAAGACATTTTAGTTTTAAGCGCTCATGGAAAGAAGTCATATGTGTTTTGTATGCTTTCCGTACCTCTTGTGGTCTTAGCTTAACGCGTTCATCCGTTTCCATGTCGATAAACATATATGGGCGGTTTTCAAAAGCAAAGTCGAATTCGGTTTTATGGTCCAACACATGAAAAAGGACAACTTCGTGTTTGTTGTGTTTGAGATGTTGCAAAGCACTGAATATATCCTCTTCATTACCACTCTCAAGCATATCACTAAAAATGATCACCATGGATCGTTTGTGAATGCTGTCAGCTATTTGGTGCAGCGCCTGCGCGGCATTGGTTGTCTTTTTTAATTCGGGTGCTTGAATAAGCTTATCGAGGTGGCTTAGCATCAATCTATAATGCTTCTGACTACTCTTGCATGGGGTATGAACGTTGAGTTCACTATCAAATATGCTGAGCCCAAATGAATCCCTTTGTTTTCGCAATAGGTTCATGAGCGAAGCCGCAGCAAGGGTGCTAAAACGCATTTTGTTCCACCCCTCCTGATCTGGTGCTAGAAAAGGGTATTGCATTGAAGATGAAGCATCAATGACAATCTGGCACCGCAAATTGGTTTCTTCCTCAAATTTCTTTGAATACAACCTGTCCGTGCGAGCATAAATCTTCCAATCGATATTTCTTATGGATTCTCCTGGATTATATAGACGATGTTCAGCAAATTCAACGGAAAAGCCATGAAAAGGACTTTTATGAAGCCCAATAATAAATCCTTCCACCACTTGCCTGGCAAGTAATTCCAGATTATCAAATTTCCGAAGTTCAAACTGATCAAAATAGTTCATTGGCTCGAAATTAAGCATTTCCTTGTTGTGAGAAAATTGTGTTTCTCATAACGGAAGCACAATGCCCTTGATCCAGGGCAATGGGAAGTGCGGGAAACGGGTAAATTTTCATCGTGAGATCAAATGGCTGATGGCGATAACTTGCTTATTGAGCTTGAAATTGTTAGCAGGTATAAACTTTAATAGTCAGCCCGGAATCGACTTTATGCCCTAATGAAACGAAGTATATTATAACTGCACTTTAAAGAAAAAACCCTCAGGAGATGACTCCTGAAGGCTCTAACATGTTCTTACTCTATAAGCTTTTTATCCTAAGATAAAATAGCGTCTAATTTGCTGCTTAGTACCTGCTTACTGGTCGCGCCTACTTGTTTGTCAACGACTTCGCCGTTTTTCAAGTACAATATAGTAGGAATGCTTCGCACACTATACTTAAGGGATATTTCAGGATTGCTATCCACATCCACTTTGGCAATTAGTGCTTTACCATCGTATTCTTTAGCCATTTCCTCAATGATTGGACCGATCATTCTGCATGGGCCACACCATTCTGCCCAAAAATCGATTACGGCAACACCTTCGGTGTCTATTACCTTCTCTTTGAAGTTGCTATCTGTAAGTTCAAATGCCATTTTGTAAAAATTATAATTAAGTTAAGTTGAAAATATGCAATTTACACGGATAAACATCCTAAGTGCCCGCAAAGTTGCAAATTTATACCGTGGTCTTCATTCATGGCGTTTTTTAATAAAAATATAACATATTCAAAGGCTGATATCCCCACAAAACGTAGGTGGTATCACGGTAGATCCGTCATGTGGATCTGCCTGGCATTAGTTGTCTTGAGCTTAAATCAAATACTACCTGACACTGTATTCGAAGAAGGGTATTTCAGATGCTTATTTCCTTTAATACGAGTCACTTATGATTACACGCTTGGTTGGTCACCAATCCCAATGGTGTACGTGGTCCTCTTTGTTTTGGTGGTCAGAGCATATCGATGGCTCCGGCAAATGAATAAAGGCCTATGGTTTCAACTATCAAGAGCACTTGGCGGCGTGGCGGTTTTGATTGCTTTGTTTTATTTGCTCTGGGGTTTTAATTATCGCCAGACCACCTTTCAGAAGCGATTGGGCATTGATTCAATGGAGATGACAAAGACTCAAATGGAGGATGAATTTCTTCAAGCTACAGCGGCATTACGAACTGCAGTCATCGCGCTTCCTGATGAATTTAAGAATACCCAATACTTAAGTCATGCCTCAGTCAGCGATAGTGACCTTCGCCCGGCAGTAAAGGAGGCTTTAAGACTAATGCAATTACCAGCTATTGGTAGGGTGAGAATCAGAGAACTTTGGCCTAATGGATTTCTGATGCGATGGAGTACGGCCGGCATTTACATCCCCCAAACAGGCGAAGGGCATATTGATAGAGGATTGCTTTCTGTTCAAAAGCCCTTTACAATTGCGCATGAAATGGCACATGGATATGGCGTAACTGATGAAGGCGCCTGCAATTTTATCGCTTGGCTGGCTTGCAACCAATCCGCTGATCCATGGATTAGGTTTGGAGGGGCCATAAGTTATTGGCGTTTTACCGCAGCTGCAATGCCGGATACAACTGTCCTCCATGCATTAAATAGCTTGCCTAATGTTGTCCATGATGCCATTCAGCTTGTCAGATTAAACAATGCTAAATACCCTGATTTGGTACCCCAATTTCGAAATGCTATTTATACCTCCTATCTCAAACGACATGGGGTGAAAAGTGGACTCAAAAGTTATCATGAGGTGGTTCATTTAGTGTATCACTACCGACAGACCCATTTAGTCGACCCCGTATTGAAATAATCTCTGCACATCAAATGATGAACCTTCCAGCAATTGAATAATGGTTTGATTGCTATTTGTTATAGCTAAAGGAATATTCCAATTCGATTTGTCGCGGGATGCTACAAGATTAGAGATTGATCGAATACTTAAAAACGGAATCTTTTTCATCAGGCTGATGTAAAAGAAAGGGGCGCCTTCCATGTTTTCAATCTGTCCATACGGACTTTTTTTTAGTTTTTCAATTGCCGTTGTGGCACCATGAGCATAAAAAGTAGTCATGCCAGTGGCCTCTTTAACTAAAGAGCGATAGGGGCATGAAAGTAAACCATTGGAAAAGGGGTTTTCATCACCCTTGATCCATCCAAGCGCAAATGGATTAAGCAAATTTCCGTCTTTGTCCTCAGCGCCTTCGCCATAAATCATTTCGCTCTTTATTTGAAAGACCTCACCGATCCCTAAAGCGGTATCTAAAGCGCCTCCAATGCCAATTTGAATCCATCCATCAGAATGTGCTTCCTGGAGGTACGCCATAAGTTGATAAGTCGTGTTTAAGGTCCCGATTCCGGTAATAACAATGTCAATGGATAAACCCTGAATTTCAAATGTTTTAGGTGAATGAGCTATGCCTTTTTCATGCAGGTATGCCATGAATGGAGCAATTTCCTGCTCTGTTGCAGCGACAAGGGTGATTCTCTTGCTCATTGGATTTGATATTGCGATAATGATGCGCTTAACGTACTGCCCAACCTTGAATGATATCGCCACCCACCACTGAGTGCCATATTATTGACGAGATTCCACGTGATGCCAGCGTGGAGGAGAGAGGGTTGTGTTCCGATACCCCAACGCACCGCAATTCGTTCATGAAGATGATAATTCATGCCTACTTTAAAGCGAAGTTGTTCACGCCAGTCTTTTTCAGCTTCAATGGCTAGTCCAATTTTGTCGGAAGGAGTGTAAAGCAATCCAATTCTAGCGACAGAAGGTAGGTCTAATGTGCTTTCAACGCCAAGCGGATTATAGAGCCATGCTGATATTGATATTTCATCCATTAATGGAGCATAGAAGGAAATTGACCATGAGCCAACCATGATGTTTTCATATTCCTGTGCTTCATTTCGATTAAGATCAAACTGGAGGCCGGCGGTTAGTTTATCAAAAAGACGACGAGCATAGCTGAAAGTTATTCTTTGTTCTGCATAACCATCAATGCCAGTATATTGAAGGCCTAAAGCAATCTGATCGTTCCAGGGGAGAACGAGGTGCGCTGTGCCTGATACCTCAGTAAGGTCTTTTAATCCACCTCTTGTAGCTGCAGAGACGGACCACCCACCATGTTCCCGTGTTGCCAGCAGGGCAGGCAAGACGATTCCAGCTTCGGCATTCTCTGTCAATACACCGATTTGTCCATTTCCTAAAAAACCGGTCCCGGAGAACATATATGGACCTGATTGGGAAGAAACTGTATTTGTCAGTAAAAGCCCAACAATGCAGATAAAAATGAATTTCATTAAATGAATTGTTTTCAATGGTTTATGCAAGATACGATCAATGATCGATTTACATTAATAACTTTACGGGTAATCATGAGTGAATTTAAGATAAGGAGTCACAATAAAAGATACAGTAAAAAAGCTGTAAATCGGCTGGTTTTCTTTTCGCTTTTTATTGTCGGACTTATTTTTCTGGGTATGTTCTACATGGATGAGTTTACCCCTATTGGCGAATTGCCTGGCGCGCCCACCATAACTTATTACCCCGAACCGAACAAAGGTGTAGTTTATCACAAACCATCATTTAGTCTTTCATATGTTGAGGAATATGAATTACCGGAATGGGTGACTTATGAGCTGACGGTTGGAATGTTAAACGGGGATAAATTTGATCGAAATCAAGATTTCAATCCTGATCGGGATATCGTATCCGGATCAGGACATTACAGAGATTATAAAGGAAGTGGTTTTCGCCGAGGCCATTTAGTTCCTTCTGCAGATATGGCGTGGAAGAAAAAAGCAATGGATGCAACTTTTCTCCTGAGTAATATCGCACCCATGCGCGCACATTTTAATGATGGCATATGGCTTGAACTGGAGCACAATGTCAGAGATTGGGGAAGGAAGTACAAGCATGTTGTGGTCATTGCCGGGCCGGTATTTATAGAGGCTTCTGAGACGATTGGTGACAATGAAATCCTTGTGCCAAAATATTTCTATAAAGCGGTATTTACTGCTCAAGATGATAAGCCCGAAGTCATCGGTTTTTTGTTTGATCAGGACAATGCAAATCCGGGTTCCCTTGAAGAATATGTCGTTTCCATTGATAGTCTTGAAAAATTAACGGGCATTGATATGTTTTCCAATTTATATGGTGATTGGGATGAAGAAATCAAATTGGAAAAAAGAAGCGGCATTGCAGCAGGGGAGTGGCCGTTTAACGAGCGATGGACCAAACAAAGAATGGACAAGCAAAATTAAAATAGCAAAATGCTATTGGTAAATTTTTGCCATTAGTAAATGATCCACCAGGACAAGCGCTGCAAGCGCCTCAACGATCGGTACTGCTCTTGGCACCACACATGGATCATGCCTTCCTTTTCCTTCAATAGACGTTTCGTTTCCTGCTGTATCAATAGTTTCCTGCGAACGCATTAAAGTAGAAACTGGTTTGAATGCGACATTAAAGTAAATCGGCATACCATTGGAAATACCTCCTTGAATACCCCCTGAGTTATTGGTGATAGTGCTATCCATTCCCTCCACATTTTCCCAAACATCATTATGCTCACTTCCTCGCATAGATGTTCCGTTAAAGCCGGATCCAAACTCAAACCCTTTACATGCATTGATTGTCAGCATGGCCTGACCAAGATCTGCATGAAGTTTATGAAAAACAGGCTCGCCAAGTCCAGGCGGGCAGCCATTGATGACACAAGTGACAATACCCCCAATGGTGTCTCCATCTTTCTTGACTTCTTCGATAAGAGAAATCATTAAAGCTGCAATTTCTGGGTCCGGACAACGCACGGGGCTCTTTTCCACTTGTGACCAATCCAATTTATCGTGTGAAGAATGCACAGATATGGAACCAACACTTGTTACGCCTGCATGGATTTCGATTTGATGTTGTTTTAATATTTGTTTGGCAATAGCACCAGCAGCCACCCAATTGGCTGTCTCTCTTGCGGATGATCGCCCACCTCCTCTGTGATCCCGAATGCCGTATTTCTTAAAATAAGTGTAATCGGCGTGTGAAGGTCTAAAGCTATCCTCGACATGCTCATAATCGCTGGGTTTTTGATCTTTGTTCCCGATTGTGATGAGGATTGGTGCGCCAGTGGTTTTTCCTTGAAAGACACCGGATACAATGGTACATTGATCTCCTTCATTTCTTTGCGTCGTAATGGATGATTGACCGGGGCGGCGACGATCCAGCTCTTTTTGAATAAATTTAGTATCTAATGCTAACCCAGGCGGACAACCATCAATGATGACACCTAATCCGGGGCCGTGGGACTCTCCGGCAGTAGTGATTCTAAATATGCGTCCTAAACTGTTGGATGCCATAGCTGTTTACTTTGTTCTTAGTGGGAAAGATAGTAGATTTTGCTTTGAGCTTCATCTCCTGTAACTGTGGGAAGTATTATTTGAATGAAAGCTATTGAAGGATGTGATTGATTTCATAAGTAAAGGCGTTAATAAAAACATTATTCTAATTTTGTGCTCCCATGGCTGATTTCGTTGATATATCTACTTCCGCAGAAGAGCAAATTGAATTTCATAAGGTACGTGAACTTCTGGCTGGTTACGCACGTGGTACAGCAGGGAAGGAAGCTATAATGCAACTGCACCCACTGGCAGACATTAGCGCCATTCAATTTCGGATGGATCAAGTCTTTGAATATGCTGAGATTTCCGGATTATCCAATAGACCACAATTAGGCGTATATGATGACTTTACTGAAACGCTGGATCATTTACTGGTGGATGGCTATGCCTTGCCACAGGAAGATCTACATGAGATAGGCAAACAAATGGAACAGGTGCAACAGCTGCATTTGTTTTTTTCAAAACAGGATAACCAGAGAAGCTACCCTGCAATAGCACAATGGACAGCACTTGCAGCTGATCCCACACTAATGCTTAAAGCCATTCGGACTATACTGGATGAAAAAGGGGATGTAAGACCTAATGCTTCTCCTGAACTATTGGCTATTTCCAGGGCGAAGGAAGCTGAAGCATCTAAGTTGAACAGAGAGTTTGTGCGCTTAATTTCCCGATATAAAGGAGAGGGATTTCTCACCGATACGGTGGAGTCTATTCGCTCCGGGAGAAGAGTGTTATGTGTGCATGCAGAATTTAAACGTAAGATAAAAGGTATCATTCATGATGAATCGACAACCGGGCGTACCGCATTTATAGAGCCTGCCCTCATTGTCGAAATCAACAACAACATCATTGAGTTTGAAGCGGATTTTAAGAAAGAGGTCTTTAGGCTCTTAAAAGAATTGTGTGCTTTTCTGAGGCCGCACAAGTCAGCTATTGATGATATCAATGCACTCATCCATCACTGGGACCTGATTCAAAGCATGGCGATGTTAGGCGTGAGCTATCGTGGAGAACGCCCAAAGTTGGAGCCTTCTGCAAAACTACATTTAGTGCATGCCAGTCATCCATTACTTTATCTCAAAAATAAATCGAATAAAAAGGCTGTCATCTCTTTTGATCTTATTCTCAATCCACCAAACAGGCTGTTGATTCTTAGTGGCCCAAATGCAGGAGGAAAGTCCATCCTTATGAAAGCAACAGGGTTGATACAAGTGATGGCGCAATGCGGCATGCTTGTTCCTGCAGATAAAAGAACGGTCATTGGAGTAGTCAGGAAAATATGTGTTGATATAGGTGATCAACAATCCATTGAGGAGGATCTGTCGACCTATAGTTCCCGATTGAAAAACATGAAGGATACACTAAACAGTGCTGATGAATCAACGATGATCCTTGTTGATGAGTTTGGTTCAGGGACAGATCCTAAAATTGGCGGAGCGATAGCAGAGGCGATCCTACATGTTTTGGTGAAGCGTCAGACCTATGGTGTATTGACAACGCACTATCCAAATATTAAGATGTATGCGCATAACACAAAAGGGGTCGTGAATGGGGCAATGTTATTTGACAAGGAAAAGATTCTTCCAACGTACAAACTTAAAATTGGAAAACCAGGTAGTTCTTTTGCCTTTGAAATTGCTGAACGTACCGGACTACCTGCTGAAGTGATAAAATATGCCAGAGAAAAAGCTGGAAGTCAAACGATAGCGTTGGAAGACCTGATTCATGATCTTGATGACAAGACATTGAAAATGGCAGAGGAGATCAGTAGGCTTCAGGCGAGGCAAAAAGAACTTGATTCGCTCATTGGGAATTATGATCAATTAAGACTTGATCTTGAAATCAAGCGCAAGAAATTTAAGATTGATCAAAAGAAGGCATCGCTTAATGAAGTGTCACAATATAGTCAGGATATGAACAAACTCCTGAAGGAGTTAAAGAAAGAAAAGGATGTAGAAAAAGCAAAGGTGCAAATCCAGAAAATAAGGAGTAAGCAAAACGAAGTCAGAGAAGAAATACATGAAATTTCCGAACAACTAGAGGAAAAAGTTGATTTCAAACGGGATTTTCTGGAAGGAGATCATGTGAAGTTGAGATCAACGGGTCAGTATGGCGTAGTAGAGCGGATCACCAAAAACAGAGCGGTGGTGATTGTTGGTGAAATTCAAATGATCATGCCATTAACTGAGTTAGTGGCTGCCAATGCACCTGTTGAAGTTGTAAAACATAAAAGCCTGACAAAAGATGTTGCTGATTACTCAAAGTTTGTGAATGAACTTGATATCCGCGGGATGATGCCGGAGGAAGCATCGCATTATGTAGATCGATTTATTGATGCGGCTTTTATGAGTAGTCAAACACTCATTCGAATCGTCCATGGAAAGGGAACAGGAACACTTCGTCAATTAGTAGCGAAGCGGATGAAAAAATATCCTTTTAAGGAAGTTTCTCACCCGGAGCAAAAGGAAGGTGGGGATGGAGTGACGATTGGGGTTCTTTAAAGGGAAAAACATTGGAAGCTGAGTTTAGGAAGTTTAGTATCGTCACCTACGGAGCCAAGGTTTAGATGGTTTAGTTTTTTAAATCCCGAAGGGATGAAATAATACAGCATAGGGCGCAGCCCTATGTAACAGATAATACTCTTGTCAAGTCCTGAAGGGACGGTATTTTCCCGTGTGATGGGGGTAATTATAGGCGGAAGAGGCAGAAGGGCAGAAGGCGAAGGGCATTGGGCACTCGCCTTCGGCGAATACAGAAGAGTTTAGAGTGTTTAGTATTGTCACCTACGGTGTCATGGTTTAGAGTGTTTAGTTTTTCGTTTAAATGTTTAATGTTTAATGGTGTGATATATTTCTGCGCACTTCTGCGGTTTTTTTCTGCGAATTCTGCGGGAAATATTTTTTAGGTGGAAGAGAAGAAGCGTCGGAAAGTGAAAGAACTAAACATTACACCTTCAACTTTAAACCTTCATCTTCCTTTCACACCAGCCAATCAAGTTGCCCACCGTATAAATAATAAAATATTGCACCAATGATGATGGGTGTAATAATGGACACCAGCATCAGGCCGTAATACCATCCCGGAATCCTTGAAGGCTCAATAAAATCAGATATCGTAGCGAGGATCAGAATGACCAGTATGACCCCTGGAATGATGAGCGTAAAATAAGTAGCTACATACTCATTCCAAAGCCATATCCCTGAATATATAACCGCCTGGAGGAGAAGTACAATAGTTAAATTGGAATAGGATTCTTTCGCGTTGGCTTTTTTCATGTTTTCAGGGAACTTTTTACGTCCACAATATATTGAACCTAATCAAAGTTTATCTTTCCGGTATGAATTCGTTAAAAAAAGCATCATTTCTATTGGTAATTTTCCTTCTGGCAGGGTTTGTTTATGGGCAAACACCAGAAGAATATGAGGCGAATTATGCTAAGCGAATCAAACTGGAAATGATAAATGGCGTGTATATTCCGATTGACCTTGAAGATGCTTTTAGTGAATTGAGTCGACTAGCCAGCACAAATGGATTGGCGGAGTTTAAAATTTCTCCTGAAGATTCTATCCGAAGGAAGCTTCATTTTGGTCTTGGACGCTGGATATTAATCAACTGGGGGATAGAGGATGGATCCAGGATTTCGGAGTATATGAAAAATGTTGGGGTCTCGACACCAGATGATATTGTGGAGGTGATCATCCTTACCTGGCATAGGCACTTAAATGGGCAGCCACTGAAAATAGAGGAGGAGATCGTCATTATCGAAAAGCGAAAGGCAGAAGAGAAAGCCAAACGCGATGCGCAAAAAGAAGTGATTATTTTGGAAACGCGGCCGCACAAAGAAGATTGATATTATACGTCACTACTTCAGTGCTAATATGGTCAGACTACTTTGTCAGCACAAGAAGAACTGGCAAAAGCATCTGGTTTGGCTTTGAAAACGAATCCCATACCAAGTATATACCCCATAGCTTCACGTAAGGCCTCATTGGATTTGAAGTGAGGATCAGTATTGATATCGGCATGGACTTCCAGCCCGATATCATATTCGTCCAACATATCACATAGTTTGTAAGCAATATCGACAGACTTGGATACTTCCGAAATCATGCGTTCGCGGAGACTCATGACACGCTCTATTTTTTCATTGTGAATAAACATAAATCCCCCTTTTTTCTCTCTAAGAAAAACGATCACTGTTGCAAATTCGATTACCGTACTTCTGACTTGAGAGTCCGTGCCAATGCAAACTTTGAGTTTGTATCCTTCCGCCATTTCACGTACCACTGTCTCCCGAACAGCATCCACAATATTCGCTTTTATTTGCTCACCGTTTAGTCTTCTCCAAGCCATAACAGACATGTTTATTGACTCCTAAGTTAATAAAAGAAATGTATAAGCGACTAGCTGCGTGGGGTGTAACGGTGATGAAAGAAGAGCGGAAGAGGCGGAAGAGAGAAAGAGGCAGAAGGGCGGAAGGGCAGAAGAGGCGGAAGAGGCGGAATGGTTTGCCCCTAAATCCCCTAAAGGGGACTTTCGAAAGCAGTAAGGCTTTTGGACGCTTAGGGGATGAGTTCCGCTTAAGCGGAAGGCAGAAGTCGAAGCGAAGCGAAGATCCCGTCTAAGCGGGAAGGCGGAAGAGCGGAAGAGGGCAGGAGAGTGTGGCACACTTGCCGGGCCGCTTGTGTTGAGCGAGTGTGCGACACTTGCAGCATAGCTTACTGACTTTAAACGAAACAAGGTCGGCGATCACCAACTAATGGTTACATGGAATACCCTCCGGCAACATAACTATAGACAGAAAAGCTTCTTTAAGTGAACCCTCATTTGGCGGAGGAGAGGCGGTGCTTAGGGCATTGAGGTTATTATCGCCACCATTGGTAACCTGGTTTAGGAGGGGAGTTCTTGTCTGCGTCGATTTCCGTAATCTGCGGGAGAATTTTTTTACAAAGAGTAAGGTGAACATTTTTTGGAAGAAAGGGCAGAATGACTTTTTAATCGCCTAACCCTTTTAATAAAAACCCTGAATAAATTCCGCTTAGTTCTGAAGCGCCAATAACTCCTCTTTATCTTCATAATCCCTAAAGTCCACTTGACTAAGTCCTGAAACACCCTGCTCTTCCATGTACACACCGTAGATGGTATCTACAGCTGCCATTGTCGTTTTATTATGGGTCACAATAATAAATTGTGATTGCGACGAGAATTTCTTGATGATTTTGTTGAATTTCTGAATATTGGCATCGTCCAGTGGCGCATCTACCTCATCAAAGACGCAGAAAGGTGCAGGCTTCATCAAATAGAGCGCAAACAAGAGGGCAATAGCCGTCAACGTCTTCTCACCTCCTGATAATTGGGATAAAGATTTAGGTCGCTTGCCTTTAGGTTTGGCGATGATATCAATATTGGACTCGAGAGGAGACTCCGGGTTGAGCAGAATAAGATCACAAGTATCATCGGTTGTGAACAGACTTCGGAAGACCTCAACAAAGTTTTCACGCACTTTATCGAAAGACTCAAGAAACTGTGTGGTTGCTGTTACTTCGATTTCTGTTATTGTCTCCAACAATGATTCTTTAGCATTAAGGATGTCCTGACGCTGCTCGTTGATGTTGTCATACCTAATTTTTATTTCCTCAAATGCTTCAATCGCCAATGGGTTGATTTCGCCATAATTCTCAAGTCGTTTGCGAAGACGAAGCACTTTCTCTTCAAGTTCTTCGAGAGGCAACTCGTCGTTTAAATGCTCCGTTGTAATTTCCTCCAATCTTACGCCGAATTCTACCTCCATCCTTTCGGAGATGGCAATGAGGCGGAATTTTAATTGATTGTGTTTGTCTTTTAGTTCATTGATTTGAAACTGAAGGTTACTTCGCTTTTTCTCTTCAATTTTTAATTTTTCTTCAACCTGAGCAATTTCATTGCGTTGCTGATAATAACCCTGCTCAACGACAGTCAAATGCGCTTCCTTGGCCTTTTTTTCTTCGTATTGTTTCTGAAGTGAAGTGGACATTTCCTCCACCTTCTGAAGCATGTTTTTTAGATCATGTGATTCTGCTTCAATTTGCTGACTATGCTGCTCTCTGGCCTGTGTGATCTGATCGTTTTGGTCAGTATTATATTTTAATTCTCTTCCGAGGCTTTCAAGTTTATTGGCCAGATGAATCTCCTGTAGTTTGAGTTCATTTGTAGCTGCTTCAGCCTCATTTAATTGTGCCTGAATGGATTGGTACTTTTCTTCTGTTTGGTCAATGGACTCAGCGTAATCCTTAAACTTAATTTTCTTATCCTCAAGCGTTGTAGAGGCGGTCTGCACTTTAAATTCAATATCCTTAAGTGATTCAGTGTTTTTTACGGTGCGTAGTTTACTATCCTCGATTCTTTCAGCGATGTGATGCAATCTCGAATTTAGTTCAGCCCAGGATTGCATTAGATGGACGGCTTGCTGCCGTAAAGTCTTTAATTGATCATTTACGTCTACGCCCTGAAGGCTTGCCAAATCAGCTTGCGAGAGATGTACTTTCGCCTGCAGGTCATGCCAGGTTTTACGCATTTCCAGAATCTCATTTTCCAGGTGTTCCAGATGTTTTTTACGACCAAGTTTTTTACCCTCAAAGAGTCCGACACTTCCACCGGTTAATTGACCGGCCCGACGTATCATTTGCGCTTCCTTGTCAATGATCGTCATGGTGTTTAAATCAATCGACGAATCATACTGATCAAGAGGAGATCCATCACTCACATATACATTGTATAAAAGGCGTTTAACCAGATTTTCATACTCGTTGTCAATCTGCAAGTGACTTAGTAATGGGGAAAGGCCGTTATGTGCCTGTGTATTCGTGCTATGGTCAAATTCCGAAAGAATGAAAAAATTAGCTCTTCCTTTTTGTGCAAAACTTAATAATTTTACGGCGCGAGAAGCTTCATCCCATGTTTTGACAACATAGTAATTAAGGTAGGGTTCAAGTATTTGTTCGACGATGACACGATGGCGCTGGTCACAATAAATGACATCAGAAAGTAAGGGCGCTTTGACATTCCAATCCTGTGCTTTGTTAAGAAACTTAATTGATTCCGGAAAGCCTTCCAGATTGGAGATCATATCTTTGAGCAGTTCTGCTTCATGGCTACGCGCATCAAGTTTCCGTTGTGTTTGACGCAACGCATCCAACTCAGTCGCGAGATTGACTTCGAGTTCGCGTATTTTTCGGAGTCGGCCTAATTCCTTTTCTTCGAGTGAGGCTAGTTCATTGGCAGCATTTTCTTTTCGAACACCTTCTTCTTTGAGTTGTCCCTGTAGCCGAAGTGATTCTTCTTCTAATCTTGTTGTTTCATCCGCAATGATCTTATTTTCATTTCGAATGATATCTGCATTATTGAGCAGTACAGCAATGTTTTTTTCAAGGTCAAAAACATCTTTTTCGAATTGCTGTTGCTGTTGATTGGCGTGGTCTCTATTTTCCACCATTTCACGATAGGCAGCAGCTATTTCATCTCGTTTGCCCTGGGCATCCTTTAAGTGGCCTCGATGCGTCTGTAGCAGCACATCCTGTTCATTGTATTGTATCTGAACTGCCGCTATTTCATCCTGAAATCTTTTGATTCGCTCATTCGCTTTGACAATCTGTGTTTCGAGGTTTTGTTTGTTTTGTTTTATAAAGGCAATCTTTTGTTCAGCGAGGCTTTTGTCATTTTCGACGGTGCGTATTCGGGAGACGAGTTCATTAAGCTCTTTTTGAAAAGCACTGACCGACATTTCATCTCCAAGGTGATCTTTCTTAAGTTTCTCAAGATCGGCATGCATGATATTCAAGTCTGCTTCGAGTCTTGAATAAAGGTCGGTTTGCTCTACAATTTGCTTTTCAGAAAGTGCAAATTGTTCTCGCAATTCTACATTATTTCTTGCGCCAAGAGTGAGACTTAATGCTTTATATTTCTTTTTTAAATCGAAATACTTGGCGGTGCGTTTGGCTTGTTTTCCGAGTGTTTCGAGATTTGTTTCAATCTCTTTAAGAATATCATCGATACGGGTGAGGTCTTCTGCCGTCGCCTTAAGTTTCAGCATGGTTTCATGCTTACGCTTTTTGTATTTTGAAATACCTGCGGCTTGTTCAAACATCTTCCTTCGCGCATTGTCTTTATCATAGAGGATATCATCCACCATGCCTAAGGCAATAATCGCATAGGAATTTGACCCAATCCCGGTGTCTATCAACAGGGATTGAATGTCTTTTAACCGGCAGGATACGCCATTGAGTTTGTATTCACTCTCTCCACTTCGGTAGAGGTGCCGGGAGATCATCACTTCCTGATATTCTGAGGGGAGAACACCAAGATTATTATCAAAAGTAATGGCCACCTGCGCTACTTGGCTTGGCTTCCTTTTCTTGGTTCCATTGAATAAGACATCGCCCATCGATTCCAAACGAAGTTCTTTTCCTTTCTGTTCACCCAGTACCCAGCGGATCGCATCTACCACATTGGATTTACCGGCTCCATTTGGGCCAACAATCCCGATTACATCCTCTTCAAAATGGAGGCGGGTGTCATTTGCAAAGCTTTTAAAACCCTTTATTTCCAGACTCTTCAATCGCATTGGCCAAAGATAGGATATTCATTTATAAGATTTTTTGCTATGTGTCATTGTAGGTCACATATAACTAACACATATTCATTCTGAACTGTAAGGCAAACTATTGCGCAGCGGCTGCAGTTTTCATTTTTTCAGACAGGTCATGACCGAGGTAGCGATCTATCAGGTAGTGGCCAGCATAAATTGCCGGGGTCAAGAGAATCGCCATAGTGAATTTGTACATATAATTGACTAATCCAATAGCGAGTACCCTGACCAGATCCCAATCAGCTCCGATGTAGAAGGCGATGATCAAAACGATGAAGCTATCGATGAACTGAGAAACCAACGTGGAACCGGTTGCTCTGAGCCAAACTTTTTGATCGCCCGTTATCTTCCGTATTTTTTGAAATATTATAACGTCCACCATCTGCCCAATCAGGAAGGCAATGACCGAACCACCAATGATCCACAACCCCTGGCCAAAAATCCGCCCAAAGGCCAAATTCATATCGGGTAGGCTAGTAGAAGGGTCATCCCGAACACCACTGATTGATTGCCACCAATCATTAGGCGGTGCCTGAATCGCCAGATAAGCCATAATAAAGGCATAGATGATAAGTCCCACAGCAAGCCAGGAAAGGAATCGGACCCCCTTTTTTCCAAAGTATTCATTGATGATATCCGTCATAATAAATACTACCGGCCATAACAGCACGCCAGCAGTAAGATTGAAACCCAAATCATGCACACCAAAAATTGACATGGCTAATGGATCAAAACCAAAAACCTTTTCTAATGAAAAAATCTTGATCCCAATGAATTCTGCCAGCAGGGCATTGGCAATAAAAAAACCACCTAAAACGATAAATAGCTTGGTTGCCTTTGATGTAAGAATTTTAGATGTCATACCTTAAATATTCAAAGAAAGATACTAAAGAACCTAAATTGTAGGATAATACAGTCTGACTTTCCGACGATGAAAAGGATAATTTCACTTTGTTTAAGTACTTGCTTTTTATGTTGCCTTCAGCATCATACTAATGGGCAACAAGCACGCCTGGAACGTGAAATAGGCAAAATTATTCGCTTTGATTCCAATATCGACTTTAGTATCGTCCCCGGTGTTTTAGTTGGCGTTATTGATGGGGATAGTACCTTTGTCAGTGCTTTTGGCGAAGTCCTGGACCCTGATTCACTTTATGAACTCGGGAGCGTCACAAAGCCATTTACTGTATGGCTGGTTGAAAAGGCACTTGATGCGCTACAATGGCAGATAGATAATTCCATTTGTAAGAGTCTTCCGGATTCTCTTTGTTCTAAAGAATACATTCTGTTGACTTTCGACCAGGTACTTAAGCATCGGAGCGGCCTACCTCGATTTCCATCAAATATTGGTGAATTTGAAGATTCAATGAATGATCCTTATGCATTCTACGATGAAACGCATTTAGCAAATGATCTGCAGCAATTTGACCCAAACCCAAACAGCTATAGTTATAGTCAATTGGCTTATGCATCAATGTATTGGTTGTTTGATAAGGTTGGTGGTCTTGATAAGTTTTCAAGGCTTCAGTTTGTACAACAATTAGGCCTTCGAAACACCTTATATATGACAGATGATGTCTCTGTGGCGCAGGGTTATGGTATGGATGGAAGACCAAAGCAACCTTGGCATCCCGGTATATTATCTCCCGCTATAGGGCTGAAATCTTCCGTCTATGATGTTTTGTCGTTCATTAGATCGATATCACCTGCATTGGCTTCAAAGAACATTGCATCCTACAAAACACAAAAGAAGGAGATCGACAAACTCAGTAAAAAGGATGAGTTTAAAGTTGATAACGGTTGGTTTGTCATCCAATCAGGCTCATCGATAGTTTATTTTCTCAATGGGAGAACCGGAGGTCATCATGTTAGCGTAGCGTTCATTCCAGAAGCGATGAAAGCAGTTGTCGTAATAACCAATAGTGCACTTGGGTCCAATGACTTATCACTGCACGTGCTAAGGATGATCAACCAATCAAAAGAGTAGTGTCGGACTAAATTCTTCTTATGTACGAGGATAACCTTAAATTTGCAGGTATCATGTCAGACCCTTTAAAAGATTTACAGAGTTTAAAAAACCTCTTCCCGGATATGGAGGCGTATATCCCTGATCCGAAAGAAACAGAAGAGGAGCAAAAGAGCAAGCCTGTCTCTGATGATGCCAAGGCCAAAATGCGTCTTTATGTTTCCCGGGATAAAAAACAACGTGGTGGAAAACAAGTAACACTCGTAGAGGGGTTTGATGGACCGGATGAGGCAATGCAGGAATTGCATTCTAAACTCAAATCTTTGTGCTCTGCCGGGGGAAGTCTGAAAGATGGTGAATTAATGATTCAAGGTAACCATGTTCAGAAAGTCATTGACTATTTGGTTCGATCAGGCTACAAACAAGTTAAGCAGAAGGGGGGATAATTTGAATTGGATGAATAACGTATGAGAATTCTTATTCTGATGCCTGTATCCATAATTATAGTTATAAAAAAAAACCGCAACATGATATGACCATGTTGCGGTTTTTTTTTATAAATTATTGTGCTTATTGGTGTATCGCTTTCAACACTGTCCTGGATTCATTATCCTGAATGACCACAAGTATTAAGCCTTGCGGAATGGATTCACTTTCAAAACGCAATGAAGTCTGACCGGATTGATAGGGTAGCTCATTGGATGAAATCAATCGTCCGTGAATATCCATAATTGATATTAATGCAGTTCCGTCATGTAATGGTTCTCCGTAAAGGGTGAATACATCACTAAAAGGACTTGGTCTGATCTGCCATTTATTTTCATTTGCATTAGGATCAATCGTTGCTGTGATCACGATGTTAACCCAGATCGAAGCCGTATCAAAACCACATGGATTATAGACGATAAGTAAAATCTGATATTGGCCTGATACATTGTATTCAACCGTTGGGTTGAGGCTTGTGTCCGTTCTTCCATCGCCGAATGACCATCGTAGACTATCGTAATTTATGCCTTCATACTCGAGCGCAATAATGTTTTCATTTTGCTCGTAAATAAAGTCTGCATCAGGAATCCCGCCCACTCGAATTAACCCATCGAGGAGAAGCGCATCTGATCCTTCTGAGTTTGTCGCTCTCAACGAAACAGAGTAGATGCCAGGAACCTCATAGGTCACAACAGGGTTTTGTTCGGTGGATGTTGCTGGATTACCTCCTTCAAACATCCACAACCATTCTGTTGGATTGTTTTGTGATTGGTCAAAGAAAGAAACAGAGAATGGCGCACATCCTGTGTGCGTACTCCAACTGAAAAATGCATTAGGGATCGTAGAAAGTTCAATTTCAATGATACTCGTATCACTGCCGCAAGCATTCGTTGCAATCATCATGACGCTATAGATTCCGAAATCTGCATAAGTATGAACAGGGGAAGTCTCAGCAGACATACCGCCATCACCAAAAAACCATTGATAGCTTATAGCATTGGAACTTGTGTTGTTAAATGTAACGGTCTTGTCATTAGTGGAAAGCATGAAGGCCGCATTTGGAACATTGCCAATTGTAATAAATCCGTTTGTTGAAATGGTATCTGTTCCTCCTCCAGAATAGGCAATCAATTTTACGTTGAATGTTCCTGCATTTTGATAAGTAACAACAGGATTGGTTTGTGTAGACGTAGATGGTATGCCTCCAGGGAAAGACCAAAGAAATGAAGTTGCATTAGCACTGCTCTCATTTGTAAACGTAACCATGACAGGAACACAATCTCCTGAACTCTGGAATGAAAATCCTGCTTGCGGAGGCGTTTGAATATTGACCTGATGTGTGCTGGTATCATTGCCACATATTCCTTCAGAAATGAGGGTGACGGTATATACACCATCTGCTGCATAGCTATGCACGGGATTGGTTTCGGTACTATTAAATGAGTCACCAAAGTCCCAAAACGAGCCAGTGGCGTTAAAGGATAAGTTGGTGAAAGTGACTTCCAATCCGTTGGTGTTCGAAGAAAATTCACTGTTGGTTGGGAATTCAACTTCTATATAATCCTCAAGAATGATCATTTCACTCCCAGTGCTATTTGAAACGGTCAGTTGGACATCATAAAGGCCCGGCGTATTGTAAGTGACAACAGGATTAGGAATATTGCTTGTTGCCGGCATCCCACCTTCAAATACCCAGCTATGAGCAGTTGGCGAACCGCCTGACATGTCTGTAAATTGAACTACCAGTGGAGCACAACCATATTGGTTGTTTGCACTAAAAGCAGGAGACGGCGTCCCCGCGACGGTCACTGGAAGTTGCAGCGTATTCTGACCGCATTGATTGGATAAAGTCAAAAATACCTGATAAGTCCCTGCTTCATCGTATACATGAACTGGGTTTTGCTGAGAACTATAAGATGCATCACCAAAATCCCATGAATAGGTATCCCCAAAGCTCCCAGTGGAATTGAAAGTAACTTGCAATCCATTGGTCGTGTAGTTGAATTCGGCATTAGGCTGTGCTAATACTGTGATGTAGTTTGTTAAGGTATAGGTATCATCCCCAGCATCGTTTGTTGCTATGAGCGTGACACTATAGACTCCGGGTGTTTCATAAAGCACAAGTGGCTCAAAGTTGCTCGAATTTGCCGGAGATCCTCCGGGAAATGACCAGCTAAAGTACTGAGCATTAGAAGATGAAAGATTGTAGAATTGCACTTCCATTGGTTGACAACCTTCCGTGATATCAGAGGAGAAAATAGCGTAAGGCAATGTTATGATTTCAATGACTACAGTATAGACATCTGTACCACATTCATTGGTGGCTGAAAGGGTAACGGTATACACGCCATCTTCATCATAGGCATGCAATGGATTACTATTAGTTGAATTATCTCCATCACCAAAATCCCAAAAATAACTATCGGCATTAAAACTATTGTTGGTAAAGTCAACCTCAAATTCGTTAATAAAATAATCAAAGTCTGCATAAGGAATTTGTCCTACAGTAATATAATTAGTCTTGACTAAAGTGTTCATTCCTTGGGCATTAGTTACTTTCAAGGACACATCAAATTGACCTGGATCTTCATAGGTTACTGTTGGGTTTGCATTTGTGCTGGTAGCTGGCGAACCGCCTTCAAACATCCATAACCATGAAGTAGGATTGTTGAGACTCTGATCGTCAAAAGATACTACCAGTGGTGTACATCCTTCTGTGGGATCTGCTTCGAAGGCTGCAACAGGCGGCACAGGTGCGCCACAAGGTCCAAGACAATTAATCTGGTTGATATAATTGTTAATACTATTAATTGATGAATTAGACCAATTATTGGTATTAGTAACAGATGGTGCCATAATGAATCCTGAATTAGGTGCATCGTGGTTGGCACTAAAGTTGTGCCCTAATTCATGGGCCTGTAATACTCTAAGTAATTGTGCATTTCCAGTAAAGTCCTCCAAAACATGGTAGCTGAAATTAGTACATACCGCATTGAGCCATGCTACGCCAATCACATCACCGGTGAAGTTTCGAGCACTCCACAGGCCACCAACATCATGTGTATTAGAAAAACCGCCTGGTCCCCAATCAGTAAAATCATCCAATAGATCATAAGGGCTATTGCCGTCATACCATGGATCTGTTGCAGGACTTGTAGCTACAAATATTTCTACGACAACAAACTCGAGGTCATCGTTAAATTCGAAATCGTAATTTGTTTGAATATTGTTTATGACCGCTAAATTGTGATCTTCGACAGCATCAACACTTCCATAGTCGTCAAACATCCTATAATCGTCAGCAAGCGCAATTTCAATCTCTTTACACGCGCGATTGCCCTGCCCCTCGTGAACTTCATTATGACTGTCAGGCCCTTCAAAATGTGTTTGTCCTTGCCCTGTACCACAGCCATCAAGTGTAAGTTGTTTGAGGTTGTCGCTACCTTTATAAATGACAAATTGATTTCCCGGTGCATTGGGCATGATGTTTCTGGCACGTTCGATATAAATCTCATCTTTTTCCTGGATGATCATTGCCTGAAAGAAATTATCATCAGCAGTGATGCGTACATCATAATTTCCGGACGTTGTATAGCCAAAATAGGTTTTGTTGGGAGACCGCGGGAGCTCATAGGTGCCCTCAGGTGTCCAGGCTCTCAACTTATAGTGAGGAGCACGAATATCTTTTGCCCTTAAATTGAAGCTGTAAACGTCGCCTTCAACGTCAAGAAGCAGTTCATGAAAATAATCAGTCGATTGAAGGAGTTCATTGACCGTTTCCGTGTTTAATGTGGCAAGGGTATAATCCTTGAAATGCGCTTTCAAAAGACCTGCCTCAACATCTGTCGCACGCTGTGCTTTGAAACGAATTGTCTCCTGCCCTTGAAGGGGTGAAAAGAGGAAAATTAAGAAGGTGAAAACGACGAGTGGTGTACTTATTAGCTTTTTGTTCATTCCTAAAATGTTTGTCAGACAACAATTAAGTGGTTAGAATAGTTAGTTCTCTTAGTTGGTAGTTACTAATATGGCGGAGATTATGGCGCAAATTACATAAAAAGTAAGTTGATTATTTCCATATTAACCAAAAAAGTTATCTATTTGTCAGTCAATATGCTGGTTTCACATTATAAAAATTCATAATGAGGCTCATTCTCAGAACATTATTCCCGACCCTTATAATTTTGTTTTTTGTCGTAGCAGGACATTCACAGACGACCGGGAAGAAGAAATTTGTCCGTCCGGAGGAGGTAGAGGCTGAAAAAGCCGCTAAGGACAAAGAAAAAAATGTTAAAACCATGGAACCCTCCAAATGGGGGTGGGGAGTAAATCTTGGGAGTATTTATTTTACCAGAAATTCCTACCAGTTAGGCCTGGATCCTAATCTAGCCTACAGGCTGGATATAAATTTGGCTGTTGGGTTCATGATGAAAATGAACTACTACCACACAAAGGATCCCTTCAGTGGATTGAAGTATGATGCTTTTAATGTAGGACCGACCTTATTTACGCGATGGAAACCACTACTAAAGATGGAAGGAACTACCCCATTCTTGCAGAGTCTATTCCTTCAAGCTGAATATGAGCATGCTTTTCTTTCGAGACCGGATTACGACGATTTTGGTAACTATATCCTCAATTCAGATAAGACAAAAATTCTTTCGGAAACATACGGGCAGGATTTCTTGTATTTGGGCTTAGGGATAGCTTCTGGTTACCCATTTGGTTCGTTCGTATCTATACATTACAACCTGCTTGATGACCCATATCTTTATGGGCCAACATTTACATTCCGAGTGGGTTTTACAATGAATTATTAATCAGAAATTTAGACTGAACTGTAAAAGGTAGTATCGCCCGGCTTGCGGGTAGTACCCTTTTAGATGGTACTGACCGTTTCCTTCCGATCCGGCATAGGGATCATCGGGTGTCGGGTCATAACTACCACTCTGGAATCGGTAAATCCATCCATTGGATTCATATTTTGAATCGAAGACGTTTTTAACAAACAAGCCGAGGTGCATGTCTTTTCCAATTTTATTGAATAAGGTCCAATGAAGACCAAGATCCGCAAGACTATAGGCTTTTAAAGCGGAAGCCTCATTTGACGTGTTGTCGACAAATTGCTTTCCAATATATCTTCCACCCAGATCTACCGTCAACAAATGGTTTTCATTTGTAATAAGCGTATAGTCAAGCAGGAGATTGGCCAGGAGGGAAGGGGAGAATGAAAGGTCCGTATTTTCATGCTGTACAATCTGCTGATTACCTGCATCCCAGTCATCGATATATTCATCAAAAGCATTGATTTTACTTTCACTAATTGTGGCGGACCCGGATATTTCCAAGTTGGCTATAGGCTTGTAAGAGGCCAAAGCTTCTATCCCAAGTCGATGGCTTTTATCCACATTGATCCGCGTATAAGCGCCGACATCATTAAGTTGCCCCGTAAGGGCAAGCTGATTTTTGTAATCCATGTAATAGCCAACGAGCTCCAATTTTAAATCATTTTTATGATATCTATACCCTAGCTCAGTATCCCATAATCGCTCGGCTTTTGGTTGGCTTAAAGGTGTTGACTCCGTATAGTCATCGCGATTGGGTTCTTTGTTGACAATTCCTGTCAAGGCATAAAAAGAGCCATGTTCGCCAGCGGAATAATTAAAACCCAACTTAGGATTAAAAAACTTAAGTGAAACTTCCTGATCGGTAGGGTTGCCATTTTCATTTGGTCCTACGAAGTCATAGTTAATCCATCGACCTTGTAAATCAACAGTGATGTTAAATTGGTCGGTGATCTTTGTATTGCTACGGGCATAAATATTCCCATCAGTTTTTTCGGCATCATTATCATAGTAAGCAGGCAGTTCCTCCAATGGTACGCCTGCTTCGGTCCAGATAACCTCGCCAAAATGGCGGCCGAGATATTTGTTCCATGCTCCACCAATGATAAAATATCTTTCTTCCGGTGACCCTATTTGGAGTGTAGAAGTGATCCCATAGAAGTCATTGTCTAGCCACCGTTGCCGGACGAGATCAGAAGGGGCTGGAGACCCCTCGATACCATAATCATTAAGATTCTGATCTGCTTTATACTGTTCAAAATAACCTGATCCTTTGGTATAATGCAGCGCGTTTGTCCAACGTGTAAAAGGGGTAATGGCCTGATCAAAATGTAACTGCACGTGACTTTGTCGATAATCATCAACTTCATTATCGTATGGATCTCCAGGCTTTTCGGCTCCTGCGGAATTATAGGTTCTTAAATTTGAGTCGTTGATATATTGTTCAGGTACGCCATTCCAGGCTTGGTAGGTGTCTTCATCGCCTAGCGCATACACCAGCGTGATATTAGTCTGATCGTGGTGATATCCCGCGGAACCATAGAAAGCGTAGAGATCACTTTTTGCCCTATCGATGAAACCATCAGAGGAGATGTAGCTGATTCTACCATCAAGGGTAAAGCGCCCATTGATTAATCCTGATCCTACACCCACTGTTGCCCGTTTGGTATTAAAGCTTCCTCCTCCCAGTTTTAGTGTTCCATACGGCTCGTAGTTGAATCCTAAGGTATTGATGTGGACACCTCCTCCGAGATCACCCACGCCTGGCTTACTCCAGCCAAGGCCTCGCTGCACCTGAATATTGGTAGTAGAACTAGCCAGATCGGGCATATTGACCCAAAACACATTTTGAGATTCTGAGTCATTAATTGGAATACCATTCAAAGTGACATTGATACGGGTAGGATCTGTTCCCCGAATGCGAAGCCCTGAATAGCCAATGCCCTGTCCGGCATCAGAAGTAGTGACTAATGAAGGTGTGCCTTCAAGAAGAAAAGGAATATCCTGGGCAAAGTCCTTTTTTTCAATTTCCGCAGCGGTAACATTATTATGGGTGACCGGTGCTTTATCACCGGCAACGCTGGCAACGACACTGATCTCATCCATTTTGATATTCCTTGGGATATGGAGCGTGATATCGATACTGCCTCTGAGTTCTATTTTCTTTCGTCTAATACCATAGGCGGTAATAATGACCAGTTCATAGGATCCGGATTTAAGGTTTTCAAACCGGAAGACGCCCTGGTCAGTACATTGTTGCTGTTCTTGGTAGTCCTCGCCACGTAATTCAGCTGTGGCATAGTCATAGGGCTTCTCGTTATCATCCAGACCCCGCCCGAGTATATAATACTGGGCAGCAAGCAGATTTGCTGTAAATAGCAACCCTATTACAAAAATCGTTCGACCAATACCCTGAAGGCTTGAAAAACGAAAAAGTGTTTTAAAATAATACTGTTTCATAGTTACATATTTCCCTTTCCGGCATTATCCGGACAGGTTCGAAGGGTCTGATCTCAGCCTGAATTTTTTAGGCACCCCGTATAAATAGAAAGTCAACAAATGTAAGGAGAATTAGGTTCTAATACTATCTGGGGCCGGTACTGTGCTTTTGCGCCTTATATTTGCGCACTAAATCAATCAAATAGCTATGAAATATAATGTTATCGTTGTGGGAAGTGGTCCTGGAGGTTATGTAGCGGCAATACGGGCTAGTCAACTTGGACTCAAAACAGCTGTTATCGAAAGAGAATCCCTGGGAGGCATCTGCCTTAACTGGGGTTGCATACCTACTAAAGCGTTATTGAAAAGCGCTGATGTGTTTAATTATTTAAGCCATGCTGAGGATTTTGGTATTACGGTTAAGGGTGCCGATGCTGATTTGGGTGCCGTCATTAAGCGATCAAGAGATATAGCCGATAGTATGAGTAAAGGTGTGCAGTTTCTGATGAAGAAAAACAAGATCGACGTGATCATGGGCTCCGGAAAACTGGTCCGTGGAAAAAAAGTCGAAGTGACAGATGATAAAGGGGCCGTTACCACCTACGAAGGAGAGCATATCATTCTAGCCACAGGCGCAAGAGCCAAAGCACTTCCGAATATTCCAATTGATGGGGACAAGGTGATTGAATACCGAAAGGCGATGGTACCGGAAAAATTGCCGAAGTCATTAGTGGTCATCGGTGCCGGCGCGATCGGCGTCGAGTTTGCCTATTTCTACAATGCCATGGGCACAAAAGTGACTGTCATTGAGTTTCTGGAACAAGGATTAGTACCGAGGGAAGATCATGAAGTTTCAAAAGAACTTAAACGCCAATTCACTAAAAGTGGAATAGATGTCATGGGAAATACGGCAGTTGAAAAGGTGGAGACAAAAGGCAAAACAATTATTGTTACAGCCAAAGACAGAAAGTCCGGCAATGTATCAGAAATCAAATGTGATCTGGTTTTGTCAGCGGCAGGAGTAGCTTCAAATCTTGAAAACCTTGGACTGGAAACTCTTGGTATCAAAACGGAAAAAGATAAAGTAGTTGTCAATGAATGGTATGAGACCAATGTTGGTGGCATATACGCCATCGGTGATATAACGGAAGGACCGGCATTAGCACATGTCGCATCTGCAGAGGGAATTATTTGCGTTGAGAAAATTGCAGGGCATCATCCTGAGCCTATGGATTACGGTAACTTACCATCGTGCACGTTTAGCCAGCCTGAGATAGCGTCAGTAGGAATGACCGAAAATCAAGCGAAAGAGGCCGGACTAGACATTAAGATCGGTAAATTCCCTTTCACCGCCAGTGGTAAAGCAAAGGCAGTAGGACATCCGGAAGGATTTGTGAAACTGATTTTTGATAGCAAGTATGGCGAAATACTCGGGGCGCACATGATAGGGCATGGTGTAACAGACATGATTGCAGAGATTGTGCTAGCACGTAAATTGGAGGCAACAGGCATGGAATTAATTAAAACAGTGCATCCTCATCCAACCATGAGTGAGGCAGTAATGGAGGCTGCTGCCGTTGCTTATGATGAAGTCATTCACTTATAAATTTTTCTAATAGAAATATAATGAGCAACAATTTGCGACCACTTATATTGGTAACCAATGATGATGGCATGTTTGCACCGGGGATACACAAACTAGTGGAAATAGCCCGTGAGTTGGGTGAAGTAATTGTTGTTGCACCAAATTCACCCCAATCAGCAAAAGGCCATGCGGTGACTTTATCTGACCCTATTCGGTTAAATAAGGTGGATGCTTTTGGGGGCATAGAAGCTTATGAGTGTTCAGGCACACCGGTGGATTGCGTGAAACTGGCTAAAAACGTGCTACTCAAAGACAGAACGATTGATCTTTGTGTGTCAGGCATCAATCATGGCTCTAATGCGTCGATTAATATCCTTTATTCAGGAACGATGTCAGCGGCCATGGAAGCTTCCATAGAAGGAATTGATTCCATTGGTTTCAGTCTTGAGGATTATTCCATGGATGCCAACTTCAATCCAGCAGCACCATGGATCAAATCGATTATTCAGCATGTACTCAAACATGGGCTGCAGGACGCAAATCTGTTAAATGTAAATATTCCACATCCAAAGCTTGGGCCGATCAAAGGGATGAAAGTATGTCTGCAGGGAGAGGGTCGCTGGGTCGAAGAGTTTGTTGAAGGAGAAGATCCAAGAGGCCAAAAATATTACTGGCTTACCGGCAAGTTTGCTTCTGAAGATACACGGGACGAAGCTGATATTACGGTATTACAGAAAGGATATATTTCGATCGTTCCTTCATGGCATGATCTAACACACCATCAATCGATTCCATTATTAAAAGACATGGAATCAATAGTTCTTTAAGGCATGATGCAATTTCTAAAAAAAGATTCTGTTTGGGTTGGCCTTTTACTGGGTATAGTGAGCCCGATACTGGTGTACTTGCTGCTTTTATTGATTTATTCATTTATGGATTCAGTGGGTGTATTTAGTGATTATGGTTTTGCTGAAGATTTTAGAACACGTACACTCGCTTTGATTGCGATCTGTTCCAATCTCGTGATCATGCAAGGCATTCGCAAATCGCACCGATATCATGAAACTATGCGAGGGGCTTTAATCGCCAGTATGCTCCTTGTCGGTATTTGGTTTTGGAAGTTTGGTTTAAAAATGATCCAGTTTTGAAATATTATCTGCTAGCAGGGGAAGCGAGTGGAGATAAACAAGCTGCGCTCCTCTGTGCGGCTATTCATCGACATGATACCAAGGCCGAGATGATCGGCTGGGGTGGTGAAGCGATGGAAAGTGTCGGGGTTAAAGTCACAAAACATTATCGTGATCTGGCCTTTATGGGTTTTGCAGAAGTAGTCAAACATCTTCCAGCCATACTCCGAAATTTTAGCAAAGCAAAAAAAGAGATTTTATCGTTTTCTCCGGATGCACTTATTCTGGTGGATTACCCCGGATTTAATTTGCGCATTGCGAAATGGGCTTTCAAGCATAATATCCCGGTCTACTATTATATCTCTCCGCAACTATGGGCCTGGCATACGTCCAGAGTCCATGGGATAAAAAAAGCGGTCCGAAAAATGTATGTCATTCTGCCTTTTGAGCAAGAATTTTACGAACAGTATGGCATGCAGGTGATGTATATCGGACATCCATTGGCCGTAGAAATAAAGCGTGCAAATGATTTTAACTATTCACCAAAAGAAAATCATATTGCTTTATTGCCTGGGAGTAGAAAACATGAAGTCGATCGGATTCTTCCAGTGATGGCAGCATTGATTCGCAAGATGCCACAACATCATTTTTCGGTTGCGGCTGTTCCTCATCTACCAAAATCAATATTTGAAAAATGGTTAATGGAATTTGACAATGTGGAGATCATTGGTGGTGATATGAAAAAGGTCATGATGTATAGCGAAGCCGCTGTCGTGACTTCCGGAACAGCAACGCTTGAAACAGCGTTGTTGGGTGTTCCGCAAATCGTAGTTTATAAAGGCACTACTTTTTCTTACCAATTGGCAAAGCGGTTGATAAAAGTCAAATACATCTCACTTGTTAATTTAATTATGGACAAACTAATTGTTCCTGAATTGATCCAATCCGCGTGCAATGCAGAGAACATGTTCCAACAATTGACACAAATCATGCAACCTGTGGTGACGAAAAAAATAAAAGAAGACTACAGGCAACTCGCTGATTTGTTGACTGCAGGGGGTGGGGCAGAGGCAGCAGCAATAGATATTATTTCCGATATTGGCCAAAAGGAAAAAGTCTAATGGCGAGATACAGGATTAATGATCGACAGAAGCAATTTGCAAAATGTGCCAGCGCACTACCTTGGGAGCTAAAGGAAAAGGATGACTATGGTATGATCAAGTGGTTGCTCGATTTTCATCTTTTCAAGAAAGGGGGGAATAAGAAAATCACGCCTTTGCTAGTCAATAAAAAAGAGGAATTGGAATTAAGTGCTTTGTTTGATTATTCCTATACGATTTCAACAGGCAAGTCAAGTTCAACATTTCGCCAGACAGTATATTTTCGATATTCAAAATCACTTGCTTTGCCCCACTTTACAATGGTGCCGGAAAAATGGTACCATCGTATAGGCTCCTATTTTGGCATGCAGGATATTGATTTTATAGAGTATCCTGCGTTTAGTCAGAATTACTTGTTGCAGGGGAAGGACGAAGAATATATCCGCTATCATTTTGATCACCCGGATATGATTCGGTTTTTTGACCAACAGGGGTTTTACAGTCTTGAAGGAATGAATTATTTAATGGTAGTGTATATTAATAATGTTGTGCTCGATGCAGAACAAGCATTGCAACTTGTCACCATTGGTGATCATCTTCATGATTATTTTGCGGACAAGACACCAGGTGTAAGTCTGCCGTTGATGAAAGAGCCTACAGAAGATAATTAACCTTTACCCACCTTTTTAACAACGGAGTCCGGCATTTTTCCTTCGATTATTTCTAGCACCTCTTCCAGCGTTAGCAATTTGGCATCTTCGGAAGTCATACGTTCACCATCAATCTTTGGGATATTGATGGCCTTTCGTCCTTTTCTGATAAAAGGGCCCCATCGACCATTTTCGAGCGTTATTTTCTCTTTGTCCCACTGTTGGATGTATCGGTTGGCTTCCTTCTCTACTTTGGTAGCGATCAGTTCATACATATCTTCTTTTGATATGGTATCCGGATCAAAGCGTTTTGGAATATTGACAAAGAGTCCTTCATATTTGAGGAATGGCCCAAAGCGTCCTTTTCCTTTAGTGACATCTTTGCCTTTATAGGTGGTGACAGGCCGATCTTCGTGAAGTTTGGCTTCAATGATTTCAATAGCGCGTTCTTCAGAAATTTCTAATGGATCTTCGCCTTTAGGCATGGAGATAAACTGATCTCCGAATTTGACATAAGGACCAAATCGTCCTGCGCCAATCAATACTTCCTCTCCTTTGTATTCAGACAGGGTTCTTGGGAGTTTGAATAATTCCATCGCTTCTTCGAGTGTAATTGTCTCGATAGATTGACCAGGATTTAAATTTGCAAAACGTGGTTTTTCATCTTCGCTGACCTCTTCTCTTGTTCCGATTTGAACAACCGGCCCGAAGCGCGTCATTTGTGTCAGGATCGTATGCCCTGATTCTTTGTCGACACCGAGATCTCTTCGGCCACGTGCGCGCTCAGCATTTTCTCTTGTCTCTTCAACTGTTTTATGGAATGGGGTATAGAAGTCCTTGATCATTTTATTCCAGACCAATTTTCCATCCGCGATGATATCGAATTTCTTTTCAATATCCGCGGTGAAATTGTAGTCCATAATCGTGGAAAAATGCTCATTAAGAAAATCTGTAACCAGCAATCCCATATCCGTTGGCACCAAACGATTAGAAATGGCCCCAGTCATTTCTGTTTTTGCTTCTTCAGATACTTTGTCTTTAGCAAGCGTAATGACGGCGTAGGCTCGTTCTACACCGGGAAGGTTACCGCGAATGACATATCCCCGATCTTCTTCCATGATTTTTGTAATGGTCGGTGCATAAGTCGATGGTCGGCCAATACCCAACTCTTCAAGTTTTTTTACAAGACCGGCCTCTGTATAGCGCGCAGGGGGTTTTGTATAACGCTCTGTTCCTGTCATAGTGATCAGATCCAGCGCTTGCCCTTCCTTCATCGGAGGCAGAATAGTCCCGCCTTCTTCTTCTGGTTCGTCATCGAGATTTTCAATATAGAGTTTTAAAAATCCATCAAACTTAATCACTTCCCCTTTTGCAACGAAAAATTCTCCTTTGTGTGCAGAAACACCGATGTTAACCGTAGTGCGTTCTAATTTGGCATCGGCCATTTGAGAAGCCACAGCTCTTTTCCATATTAGATCATATAGGCGCACTTTATCGCGATCACTGTCAGTGATTGTGTCATTCTCCGGATACGTCGGGCGAATCGCCTCGTGGGCCTCTTGTGCATTCGCTGACTTGGCAGCATATTTTCTTGGCATGGCGTATTCTTTGCCAAACTCTTTTGTGATCTGCTCCAGTATTCCCTTTTGAGCTGTTTCACTCAGGCTGGTACTATCGGTTCGCATATAACTAATATACCCGGACTCATATAGTTTCTGAGCGGCGGACATCGTGCGTTTTACATTAAAACCAAGTTTGCGACTGGCTTCCTGTTGTAAGGTTGATGTTATAAATGGAGGAGCAGGCTTTCTCGTGGCCGGTTTGACATCAATATTATCCACATTAAATGAGGCGCCAACACAAGCATCAATCCATTTTCTCGCTGCCGGTTTGGTATCTACCTTCGAAGGCAATTCGGCTTTAAATTCATATACCTTTCCGCTGTCATCTTTTACTTTGAAGGTGGCTTGCACTTTAAAAAAAGCTTCTGCTGTAAAAGCAGTGATCTCTCTTTCCTTGTCAGCCACTAATCGAACAGCAACGGATTGAACCCTACCTGCAGATAGTTTTCCTTTCACTTTACGCCATAATGTTTCGGACAATTCAAAACCAACTAAACGATCGAGGATACGTCGGGCTTGTTGTGCATTGACCACATTGATATCTACAGTCCTTGGTGCTTCAATAGCCTTTTGTATGGCAGGTTTTGTAATTTCTCTAAAGACAATCCGCTTTGTTTTAGCTGGATCGAGTCCGAGTACTTCACACAAATGCCATGAGATGGCTTCTCCTTCGCGGTCTTCGTCAGTCGCGAGCCAAATCACTTCAGCTTTTTTCGCAAACTCCTTAAGCTCCTTTACTGTTTTCTTCTTTTCAGGGGAAACAATATACTTTGGTTCGAAGTCATTTTCTACGTCGATCGCATTGTTTCCCTTTTCCAAATCACGTATATGCCCATAGCTGGACTTGACTTTAAAGTCTTTGCCCAGAAATTTTTCGATGGTCTTCGCCTTGGCAGGGGACTCAACGATCAACAGATTTTTTGACATAATAATGTGTTAGGTGTAGGTTGTCTTCATAAACAATAAGGGGGCAAAAGTAAAAAGATTTGAATTCTTTACCTTTTTTTTAATCCCAATACAGTCATAAACGTACGCTAATGTCATTATCTTATGAATGAATGAAGTAATTCAATCAATTGATCAAGCGCACTTTAAATAACATTAAAGACATTATCCTCAAGATCGTCAGGTATTCCTATCGAAGGACTGATTTAGTGGCAAAAGTAAGGGTTAAACTATGATTCAAACAAATTATCATACTCGCTTGAACCTGATTTTGGTCTTGACAACCTTTCTTTCTGTGGGGCATTAAGGTCGAGTTTTTCATTCTCAACACCTCCCATTAGAAGCAATGTGCTATTTTTTTCCCACTCTTCGAGCATTTGCATTCCCTGATCTTCAAAAACACCATTTTGCAAATCAACGGAATCCATAAAGCTGCTGGACATCTCCATGAAGCGTTCCATTTCACCAACTTTATTGGCGACATCATCTGCAATCACTTCCAAAGCTTGATCAAACATCGCTCGTTTGTCTGCATTACCGGAGATGATACTCATGGCTGATTTCATCGCGCTATGGCTGGAACGGATAGCCTTACGTTCTTCTTCTTTTAATTTGACCTGGTCTTTAGTATCCTCTAATAGGATTTCAGAATTGGAATACATTTTCGTCAATACGCGATACAATATATTCATCTTGTTTTCGAGCACTGCGTATTTCTCATTGGACTCTTTTAAACGTGCTGCTTTTCGACTGGAGAGCAGCATTTGTTTTTCTACACCTTGCTCCCTTGCCTTTTGCGCAAGTTTCATATTGTAATCTATGTCGTTGGCATTTTCTTCCTGGATGGTTTTGAGCTTTCTGATTTGCCCGCGCAGGATACCAATTTGTATGCCCATCTTTTTCAGGTTGTCCTGAAGATCTTCCACATAGTTTTTCAAAATACCGATTGGGTCTATCGTAATAAACCAACTGGTCAAATTGCGCATTACACTTTTATACATGTAGCTTACCAATGTGCGCATCTTTGGATCGAGTACCATATAGATGATGGCGCCAAGCACCAAAACCGTCACGACCAAACCAAGCAAAGACGAAGCAAATGCAACAATCTGTGGTAGGAAAGTGACGACGGCGTAACCGATTCCTGCCAGGATAGCCAACATAAAGAGTAAGCCTGTTTTTCCTTCGGGTCGTCCCCAAAATGACTTTGGTTTTGATAAGTTGCCACTAAAATCTTGCGGAGGAGTTGTCATGTTTCGTTGTTTATAGATTTTCCTGTATCGCCGCCATATCACTTTCTATAGCGGACACAAATTGTTGATAAGTATTTTCAAATTTAATCTTTGTTTGATTAATCGAGGCTTTTGCATCAGCAACCTCTTCATCAGAACGTGCTATTTTATCTTCGAATTCTAAAATTTGCTTTTCCAGTTTAGCAATTTGCTTTTTATGTTGGTCTATTTGCTTCTTGATTTCAAGTAGTTCATCTTTTTTTGAATCAATGCGCTGTTGCACCTGGCTGTTTAGTGCCTGATCAAACTGTTTCTTTTCTTCACCAAGAATCGTCAAATAATGACGACCTGATTGTAAAAGGGAGTCTTTCGTCACCCCCATAGTGGAAGCAATGGCAAAAGCTGACTTCAAGGAGGTAGGAACATCCAGTTTAAGCCCTGCCAGTTGATCAATCGACTGCTTGAATTTCAAGTAGTCAAACCCAGGTTGAGTTTCCTTTACAATGGCTGCTTCCAGAAAATCAATGCTTTTTTGATCAGCGTTAGGCCCCAGCCCCAATAATTGTGAAATCTTCATAAGTACATATCAGTATGTGGCCTCAAATATAGCCTAACCCTCGTATTGAACCCCAAAATAAAGATATCTGAACAGCTGACACGTGATTTTAGACAGAAAGGGGTGAAAAAGTATATTATTTCACGATCCCTATAGGTGAATGGAAACATCAGCGGAGTAGGGATACCGCATGAGATAGTTCAGTGCAAAATCGAATGAAAGCTCATCATAAACGATTTTATAGAGTGTTTCGATAATCGGAAGACGTGTTTTTTCGGTTTTTGCGAGCAGGTAAGCGATTTTTAATGTACGAACACCTTCAGCAAGTTCCTCTGTTGAGGCCATCACATCCATTAATTTTTTTCCTTCGCCAAGCTGAAAGCCAAAACTAAAATTTCTACTGTTGGGGCTGGTGGCGGTAGCGATAAGATCACCGATGCCGGCAGTGCCTAAGAAAGCTGCTTTGTCTGCGCCCAGCATACCACCAAAGTGCGCTATCTCATGCAAACCTCTGGTGATAAATATACCTTGCACATTTTTACCCAATCCTTTTCCACTAAGGTATCCGGATCCAACAGCGATGATGTTTTTAAATGCCCCGGCTAATTCTGCACCAAGAATATCTTTAGAGCCAAAAACAAAAATCTTCTTGCTTGATAAAAGCTCTTTTCCTATAAGTTCAACTTCTTCGTATTCACTGGCGATGACGGTGGCAGTCGGTTGGCCTTCCAGGATTTCCTTACTTAGATTGGGACCGGACAGACAGCCTATGCGGAGTACGTTGCTTTCCTGCCGGATGACTTCAGACATCGTAAAGACATCATTTCTTGATAATGTTCCGGTGAAAGCCATGACATCACTGACTTTCTCAGTATCCAATCCTTTTGTTCCATGTATGAGTATATGTCTTGGGGAAAGTAAAGGGCCCAGCATTTTCATCATGCGCCGAAAATCATCTGATGGTATGACCGGGAAGATGACTTCACAAGTTTGCGCGAGCTGCTCATAAGAGGAAATAGCTTTGATGCGCTTAGAAAGCTTGACATTGGATAAGACATGCGTTTCATTAATCTGACTGACCACCTTAGGGTCACGCGCAAATAAAAGCACATCATTGTTTTCGGAAAGTAAATGCGCTACGGTCAAGCCAAAACTACCGGCGCCAACAACACCTACAGGAGCCTTCTGATTTGTCTGGCTTTCAGTCATTTTTTAACGATCGATTGTGTTTTGGAAATACTATTTTTTCTTCTTCTTGGCGATATTGGATTTGGCCTCATTCTTTTTAGCCTCCGCAATTTTTTGTTGGTCTTTCATTGCTTTTTCCAATCGTTCACCAAAACCGCCTTTCTTCTTTGGTTTCTCTTTATTCTTATTGAGCTGTAACATGATTTTTTCGTCATCAAAGATGAACTTTTTAGCGCCCAAAGTCTGCGCAATATTCAGCAAGTTGGAATAAAGCAAATATAGCGTAAGTCCCGATGCATAGCTATTGAAAAATACAAGGAACATCACGGGCATGAAATATTGCATATACTTCAATGCCGGATTCATACTTGTCATGTCTGTATTCTGCATATTATAATAGGTATAGGCTACAGTACTGGCGGCCCATAATAACGTCAACAAACTAATGTGTGCTCCATAAAACGGAATATCCCATGGGAGATAGGCTATCACATCATAGGACGATAAGTCAGTCGCCCATAAAAACGAAGCCTGCCGGAATTCAATCGAGGCAGGAAAGAAGCGATAGAGCGCAAACCAAACCGGCATCTGCAAGGCCACAGGAAAACAGCCTCCCAAAGGATTGACCCCATACTCCCGGTACACTTTCATCGTCTCCATCTGCTGCTTCTGCTGGTCATCCTTGTATTTTTCCTTTAGTCCGGCAAGCGATGGTTTCAATGCGGCCATCTTCGCCTGACTGTGAAGCATCTTATAGGACAACGGAGACAAGGCCAGCTTGATCAAAAAAGTCAGGAGCAAGATCACCAACCCCTTGCTTCCTATAAAGCCCATGAGGAAGTTGAAGACTGGTCTGACGACCCAGCGGTTGATGGTGCCAAAAATGCTTCGACCAAAAGGGATAATGTCCTCCAGTTCAATTTTGTAGTGACGTAGATTTTCGAAATCATTTGGGCCGATGTACATCGTCATCTCATTGGTAGAGCCATCCCGCAGCATGGGCAATCCTACGATAGCAGAAGTGGATTTCAGAACACCTCCATCCTCAGCTGGCATTTTGGTCTCAAAGAGACCGCCATCGAAAGATTCTGAAGAAATCAAGGTGCTATTGAAAAATTGATTGGAGTGGGATAGCCACTTAATAGGTTGCGTAGAAAGATTTTCTTGTGCATCAGACCGGCAATTGCAGTAATCAACCGATTCCAAATTTTCCTTGAAATAAATCGTGGACATGGATTGCTCGAATGCTGAGGCGCGTTCGATACGCTCCAAATGGTTGACCCAGGTAAGTTTAGCGGTTTGAGATGAAGAACTGAGTAAGCCTGAGCCATTTTCTATGTTAAAGGAATAGCCAATTTCATAAGGACTGTCCTTGAGCATGTAAGTCTGCACAATTTGTTCGCCATTTTGGCCTAAAGCCCTGAATGTCAATTTTTTGCCCTGAATAGTAGGCTTGAAAATCAAATTTTCTGTATGGAGTTCTCCTCGTTGTGTTGGTATAGCAATATCCCAGACATTGTTTGGGTTGTCCAACAAATGAAGGGGGACTTTGTATTCTTTTTTATTCTCGTCAATGAGGGCTTTCTTGTATTGCTTGAGCTCTACATTGGCTATTTTGCCTCCCTTAGAATTGAAATCAATGATAAAGTATTGATTTTCAAGACGAACTGTTTCGCCCTCCCCGGTGGCAGCTGTAGCGAATGTTCCATAGGTATTAGCCAAAGAAGCAGAATCGATCACTGGATCCTCAACAGGTATTTCTGCGGGGGCTGCGGGTGTAATGGAATCTTTGAGAATTTCAACGCGATTAAGGCTATCCTGCCTTTGCTGCATCGCCAGCGCCTCTTCTTTTGAGGGCGAATTGACAAAAGTCCAGACCAATAAAAGCCCGAAAATGAGTACAAAGCCTATGATGTGATTACGCTCCATATGATATTTTACCTGATATTAAGAAGGTGCAAAGGTATATTGTATTCCCTAAGCACCAAATACCTTTATACGAGAATGGCTAAGTAGGGGATGTATCAAAGGTTTTCGCCAACAAGAACAAGGACTGGAATGGCGGTGGAAAAGCGTATTCCTGAGGTTCTTTTGGCGCCGATTGTTCTTTCCAAAAAGCCTTTTTTACGTCTTATCATAGCAAGCATATCTGTTGGATTCTGCACCAAATAGGAAGTGACATTTAGAGTATGTTGTTCATCTTCAAAGTGAACGGTTTTGGTGATCAGTGGTAATATACTGATACTGTTTTGTGGGTCCTCTTCATTCCCGGCACCTAAAAGCAATAAATCCACTTCCGGTTTATAATTTTCAATGAAATGTGCCATTGGTTCGAGGGTTTGATTATCTCGGACCTGACTGAATATCGCGGCTACCACGATATGCTGTATGCCGGTGTATTTGTATCTCGGGGGAATCAGGATCAGCGGTATTTTAGAAGTCATCAAAATGCCTCCTGCTGTGGATCCAAGAAATATTTTACTGTTTTCACGGACACCCTGGCATCCCATGATCAACAGATCGGCGTCAATTGATTTAGCGACACTCTGCATGCTGACTACGGCATCTCCTTTCAGTATTTTATGGGATAGTTGAAGCTGAGGGTGTTTCGCCGATATTTTCTTGATTCGTTTCTGAATCCATTTATCCGGGCTTTTTTCGATATAGCCATCTTTAGTCGTGTGGATTACGGCTTTGAGTAGCAAGCTATAGAAATGCACAATCGTAATCGCAGCTCCATATTTTAGAGCGATATGAATAGCATATCTTAAAGCCTCCTTCGAATTTTTGGAGAGGTCTACTGGAACAAGAATGTGCTTCATAGTTATGATAAGACCGTAAAACTAAGCATTAAGGGCTTATACATCCCCAATTTTAGATCCCGATGGGATAAGGACTGATTTTTTAAGCACGATGATACCATTGACAATGACATAAGTCTCTGTTTCTGTATCTGCTAAGTTTGTGCTTCCTTTAATGATAACATTATTACCTATTCGACAGTTGATATCGATAATTGCATTTTCAATATGGCAGTTTTCGCCAATTCCTTTTGGCGTAATATCCTGTTTAAGTAAGAATTCAGGATTTTCATATTGATCCATACCCATCATGATGACGTGTCTGACCACCGACCCCTTGCCAATCCTTGAGCGGATACCGATGACCGATTGACTGATTTCTTTGGCATTGATGATGCAGCCGTCTCCAAGTAGCACATGCGTACATTTGGTGCCTAATAGTTTGGAAGGTGAGAGCATCCGGGATCGAGTGAAAACCTGATTAAGATCATCGTAAAGATTAAACCTCGGTAAGGGTAAGGCTAACTCGATATTAGCTTCAAAAAAAGATCGGATTGTTCCTATATCAGTCCAGTAGCCATCATATGCATAGCTGTGTACTTTGTAGAGATTGGTGATGGCAAAAGGAATGATGCCTTTTCCGAAATCCACTTCGTTCGGATTGAGCTCAAACAGCTGTTTTAAGGATTCCTTTTTAAATAAATAAATCCCCATCGATGCCAGAAAATGTTTTTTTGCGGAAGCATAAATTTCAGGGACATCAGATTTCCATTCTTCGAGTACACTTTCATCAGGCTTTTCTGTAAACCGTTCAATTTCGTTCGTTTGATTGACTTTCATGATCCCAAATCCGGTTGCTTCTTCTGCAATCACAGGAATGGTGGCAATGGTCAGTTCTGAATCTTTTTCCAGATGTTGTGTTAGAAAAGCTTCCAGATCCATTTGATATAACTGATCACCGGAAAGTATCAGAACATAATTGTAATCGTACTCATCCAGTCGGGTCATTACTTGCCGGACAGCATCTGCTGTGCCCTGAAACCAATCTTTATTTGTAGGCGTTTGTTCGGCAGCAAGGATGTCGACAAATCCCTGTCCAAAAGCATCAAAGTGATAGCTGTTTTTAATGTGTCGGTTTAGGGACGCAGAGTTAAATTGCGTGAGGACAAAGATTCTGTTGTATCCGGAATTGAGGCAATTCGAAATCGGTATATCAATCAATCTGTATTTACCACCAAGGGGAACTGCGGGTTTGGATCTTCGCGCAGTTAGTGGATAAAGTCGGGAACCGGCTCCACCACCTAGGATGACACATATGACTTCTCGATTTAGATTACTCATCAGATGCTTTAGGGATTATTTCGTTGAATATATTGATATATCGCGAGGCGGAATGCTCCCATGATAAATCTTTATTCATTATTTTTTTTCGGACATTGGAATGTAATTCCGGCATTGAGGCTAATCGTGCTGCACTTTGGATGCCCCACATGCCTTGATATTCTTCCAGATCGCGGAAGAGAAATCCGTCTCCTTCATCACCGTCAAAAGGTTCGATAGTATCTCTGAGGCCACCGGTAGCACGTGCTATTGGAATAGTGCCATAACGCATGGCGTACATTTGATTCAAGCCACAGGGCTCTGTTCTTGAAGGCATCCACAGAAAATCTGCGGAGGCATATAGTCGGTGCGCTACACCTTCATTGTACATAATCAGTGACCGTACATTCGGACCAAAGTTGTGTTCAAGATTACGACATTGATTTTCTAAATGCCCATCTCCTGTGCCAAGAATAATAAAACAGGCATCGCGATTATAGATTAAGTATTGGTGAATGAGGTTGGCCAGAAAGTCAACGCCTTTGTCATGGACCATTCTCCCGATGAAAATATGGAGCGGAAGATCGGTAGGCATATTAAGCTCTTTTAGTAAGCTGTTTTTATTATCCAGCTTCCACTTGTCGATATCTTTTTTTAGTTTGATTTTGAGGTAGGGATCCGATTCAGGATTCCAATAATCATAATCGATGCCATTGACAATCCCTCTGCATTTATGTCCTTCTGCTCTGAGGAGGGACTGCAGTCCAAAACCATTTGTTTCCATGAGCTCACGGAGATAGTTTTGGGAGACGGTAGTGACTCTCCAGGCGCATTTAATGCCGCAGGCCAAGGAATTGATCGCGTGTCCCCAATCCAATAATCCGGAACGATCGCGGGCGAAATCGGGAAGCAGGTATTGTCTGTCCCAGCTAAACATGCCCTGATAAGCGGCATTGTGAATGGTGAGTACTGAAGGCGTCTGTCCAAGTCTCCAAAACTCGGGGCATTGGGTCATCATAAAGGGTATCAGTGCGGAATGGTGATCGTGGCAATGAATCAGGTCTGGTAGTTCTTCCCATTGATGTACCCATTGGAGGACGGCGCGTTGGAATGAAATGTTTCTTTCCATTTCATCGCGGTAGTAGGGATTGTCTTTGTCGCTATAGATACCTGGTCGATCAAATTTTCCGGGGATATCAACGACATACAGGTCGTATCCCAGTTCTTCATGAAAAATCTGGCAGATGCGATATTCAATATGTTCGCCGCCCATGTGGAATCCGCCTACGTGTGATTCGCGGTATTCCTGTTGGGTGAGCCAGGGGGTGTGGTATCCAGGGATGATGACGGCGCATCGGGCTTCACCGGATTTGTTTAGGTATCTGGGAAGTGAGCCCACCACATCAGCTAATCCGCCTACTTTGGCAGCGGGGTAGCATTCTGCGCTCACCATGAGGATGTGTGGTGTTTTAGCTTGTTTCTTTTTTATATTGGTTTTGGCCATCGTCTTTAAGCGTTGTCTTCTATTGGCACAATATACGTTTAGGGACAGAAAGATGCTAATAAACAGCCTATTAGCACCATCATTAACATATATATTAATTTTGTTACTTCATCCCATTTCTATTGTAGGGTTAATCATATTAAAAACCCTTTATATACCAATTGCGTTATAGAACAGTACCAAAAGAAGATGGGGAGAAACCCGTATCTTTGCCCCCTGAAATCATGAGCAAAAAAGGTAAAATACTAGTAGCGATGAGTGGTGGTATCGACTCCACTGTCACTGCTATGATCCTGCAAAAGGAAGGATACGAGATCATAGGGATTACCATGAAGACATGGGATTATGCCACTAGTGGCGGTGATCGCAAGGAAACAGGCTGCTGTAGCCTCGATAGTATCAACGATGCAAGGCAAGTAGCCGTGGATATGGGTTTTCACCATTTCATCGTGGATATACGTGAAGAATTTGGAGATTATGTGATCGATAATTTCGTAGATGAATATATGGCAGGACGCACGCCAAACCCATGCGTACTATGTAATACCCACATTAAATGGGAAGCCCTGATCAAAAGAGCAGATGCTCTAGGTTGTGATTATATCGCTACCGGACATTATGCGCAGATAGGCGAGAAAGATGGACGTAAGTTCATACAACGCGCTGTGGATTCAAATAAAGACCAATCCTATGTTTTGTGGGGACTGAGCCAGGAGTGCCTGAACCGTAGTATGTTTCCACTCGGTGGTATGACTAAACCAGAAGTTCGACAACTGGCGGCAGATTATGGCTACGAAGAACTATCCAAAAAAGCAGAAAGCTTTGAAATATGTTTCGTTCCCGATAATGATTACCGCGGTTTTTTAAAGCGCAGAATTCCTGGTCTCGAAGAGCGCGTAGCCGGCGGAACATTTGTCAATAAAGAGGGAGAGATCCTCGGCGAACATCCAGGATATCCATTTTTCACAGTAGGTCAGCGCAGAGGATTGGGACGCGCATTTCAAGAGCCCATGTACGTTTCTGAAATTCAACCGGAGACAAATACGGTTGTGCTTGGAAGAGCTGATGATCTCATCCGAAACAGAATGATGGTGAGGGGCGTCAACTTACTGAAGTATGATTCTCTGCCACAAGGCTTGGAAGCGGTAACCAAAATCCGATATCGCGATGGCGGTACAGTGAGTGAATTAAATCAACTGGATAACGGGGACGTAGAGGTTTCCTTTCTGGCTAATGTTAAGGGCGTTGCTCCCGGACAGTCTGCTGTATTCTATGAAGGTGATGATGTCATCGGTGGTGGTATCATCCAGGGAAGCTCAAAAAACTAAGTATGCGGTTTGGTATCCTTTTTAGTTTTGGTATTCTCCTATTAATATCTTCCTGTGATAATGATGGAATGGTTCAACCCGGTGTTCCCAATAGTCAGGAATATTTTCCTTTGGAGGTCGGTCATTACATTGAGTACAAAGTGGATTCCATTGTATTTGATGATGCGCCCGGGGGTAATGATAAAGACACCGTGTCATTTCTATTGCGTGAAGAAACAGTTTCCATAAATGTTTCCATGACTGGAGATACGAGTTATTATATCCATAGATTCAGAAAAGATGATAGCAATCAACCATGGAAGTTGACGGATGTTTGGACGGCAGATTATGATGAAAACAGTGCCAACAGAACAGAAGAAAATTTGATTTTTCGCAAGATGACGATGCCCATGTATAATGGACTTCGTTGGATTTCTACCGCTTATATTAATCC
>JBBKWA010000156.1:0-18554 GCA_037968695.1 Saprospiraceae bacterium | reverse complement strand
CCCCAAGGGATTTAATGAATGATCGGTTCATAGTGTTAGTGTTTTTATAGGTTAAAATTCGATTTCACCTAAAAGAAGAATGAAGAGTGGTTTTGTACTCAGTGTGATTGAAATTTCTTTTTCTGTCATCGGGAATATCTCGCCTTTTTATTTTGTAAGTTGTCTGATACCAACGTAAGTCGTATCTTTCGAAGGATACCTCATTCATCAAATCAGAACTAAACGAATTATGGCATTTACAAACCTAACCCGCTTGACACTAGAAGAATATGATGCGCTCAATCTTTCTCCCTTGGGAAAGGTCATCAAGACCCCGGAAGGTTCGCCGGATCCAAGCGTGGACATAGAACTTGGTGGATGGGTGGGAGACAGTGTCCTCGCTTTTACGGTGAGTAATGCTGCTCAAACAGCTTCTGGCACCACCATTGACTTTCGAGAATCAGATACACTTGACGTTCAAGTGACAGATGCAACAAACCCGGGGGCGGTGATTTCCTACTTTACAGTTGATGTTGGATCAGATAATAAAACAACAGACTGGACAGTTAGCTATGCGGTAAAGAATAAAACAAAGACCACAGGAAAATGGGTTTTTACCAAAGGCAAAGGAGATGAAGATTTTGATCCAACGAGGTAGGTCGTTGGCAAAAAGTAAGTTTGCCACTTAAACACCCTTTTTCTTTTTTCATGATGTCAGTTATATCCCTGCCGAAAAATTTTATTTGGGGAATACTTTTTCTTTTCCCTATATGCCTTTCGAGCCAAACAGCCACGTTAGCTGAAGTGGCCTGGGCGGACAGTGTGCTGACGGTCATCCAGGATGATAAGTCACTGGATTATGAAACTAAAGTAGAACTGGCAGATACTCTTTTTCAGATTTATGGACGAGCCGGTGAGTTGTGCAAACAGATTGAAACATACATTCATCAATCCGTTCAACTGGATAATCTTAGTCGACCGGAAGTTGCCCTCAAGCGACTTTATTGGGCAAACGAAGCCTTTGATCCCAGGTGTGATAGTTTGATGCTCATGAGTGTTTTATCCAACCTGACCAATGTGTATTTGTCTCTTGAAGAGCTGAACAGGATTGATTCCATCGGGCAGTTGTTTTTTAAGCTTTGGAATCCAGACTGGACGGATAAGGATAGTAAGTTTTCACTGATGAGCAACTTAGCAATATCCTATGCGTACAGAGGCTATGAGGAAGAAGCAACAGAATTGTTTCACAGTGTATATCAAGAGGCTTTACTGAATAACAACCAGAAGTATATTGAAAAATCACTCATCAACCTTGGAGGAATTAAAGGGATGTATGATGATCTTGACAGTGCGTTTTATTTTTTAAATAAAGCAGTGAATAATGCGAGAGGAACCGGAGATCAGGACACCTATATGAGCCTGATGATCAATCTCGCCAATGTAGACATGGATCGGGGAAAATATGATCAGGCATTGATTTGGCTGGACTCGGTATATACGCTGGCAGACACCTTAAAAAATCTAATGTACAAATCTTTTGCGCAAAACTCCAGAGCTGCGCTTTTTGAAGGGTTGTCCGACTATGAAAAGGCAATCTACTATCTTAGAAGTTACATCGAGTTGAATAGTGAATTGTTGGATGAGGAAAGAGTTAAGGCTGTGGCGGAGATGAAGGAGAAATTTGAGACCGAAAAAAAGGCGCGAAAAATCCAGGCCCTTGAACTTGACAATCTGGATGCAGCGCTAAAAACAGAACGTGTCGCAACCGCCCGCAACCGTTTTCTCTATATTGGAATTGTACTTTTATTGGCGGCCATTGGCATTTGGTCGCGACTTCAATATGTACGAAAATCCAAAAGTGCCTTACAACAGGAAAAAGATATTTCAGAATCTCTTCTTTTAAATATCCTCCCTGCCGAAGTAGCGGAAGAACTAAAACTCAGTGGCAAATCTGATGCACAACACTTTGATGAAGCCACGATCCTGTTTTCTGACTTCAAAAGTTTTACATCAATCGCAGAACATCTTTCGCCAACAGCATTGGTGGAGGAAATAAATTATTGTTTTAAAGCCTTTGATCAAATTATGACGGATTATAATCTTGAGAAAATCAAAACAATCGGAGATGCTTACATGGCAGCGGGTTCCATTCCAAAGGATAATACAGCGAAAGCGGCAGACGTCGTGATGGCGGGATTGGCTATGCAAAAAGTTATTACAAATCGCAAGGCCGAAAGAGATGCAGCAAATCTTCCGGCCTTTGAAATGCGTTTGGGGATCAACACAGGTCCTGTCGTGGCCGGTATCGTTGGCGTCAAAAAATTTCAATATGACATTTGGGGCGATGCCGTAAACATTGCCAGTCGAATGGAATCGAGCGGGGAGGTTGGACAAGTTAATATCTCGGAAGCCACCTATGCCATTATCAAAGACGATCCACGATTTACGTTTGCACTTCGCGGTATGGTCCAGGCCAAAGGAAAAGGTGAAGTACTCATGTACTTTGTTGCATTAGCTTCCTAATATTTGTCCAACATCGATTATTTGCTTATTGAATAAATAGTTTTTTGGTCACCATACCCTGTTTGCTTTGTAGTTGAACAATGTACAACCCGGTAGACAATCCATTAAGTGATACAGGAAAGTTATGTACACCTTGGGAAAGAAAACCCAGCGTTTCATTTCGCATGACAAGCCCATTCATCCTTATGAGTTTGAAGTCTATTGTGGTGGCTTCTGATAAATTCAGCGAAAGCGAGATTTGTTTACTCGCGGGATTTGGAAACAACACTACCTCAAAATCAGGTGCAATATTTTTTATTCCAGTAGCACTGCTTTTTAGAACCACAATCTTTTGTTCCTCTGCAATAATGACTATTCTATCATCAGCTGCAACAACCTGGCCAGGGAAAGGACCAAAATTTAAACCCTGCAAACTGTAAATGCTATCGCCAGTCATTATATCCATAAATGAAATTTGATCATAACTGCAATCGACCAGATAGTTATTGATAACCGTTGGTGCACCATAGTTGAAAATGCCATTCGAATAGGTGTTTAGAATAGCACCAGTAGCCTTGTCGACAATATAATAATGGTTTGCTCCGGAACGTTCAACAACACTTCGCAGGATGAGCAGTGTGTCTGTTAAAGCAATCTTTGCCGGCGAATCTTCAATCGTATCTAAGCTGGTTTGCCAAAACACCTCACCTGTCTGTACATTCAAAGCAGTAAGGGTGTCGTTATAGCTGATGAAGACATTCGACTCATCCAGGATTAAGGAGCTGTAGGACCCAGTAGACAGCCCAGGAGTTGACCACCGCTCTGCGCCAGTCATCCGGTCTTTTGCATAAACGATTTCGTCTGAAATAAAGTAAACATTGAGGCTATCAATGACTGGTGTAAAAGTGCGGGTGGAGCCTTCATGTGACCAACGCTCTTCGCCGGTTAGAATATCAATACATCGCATGCCGGAAACCGACGAAATGTAAACAAGACTGTCAAATATCGCCGGTGATCTGCCATACAAACTTCCAATTTCGGCCAGCCAAAGCACATCACCCGTGCTAACGTTCAAACCATATAGTCCTAATCCAACCTGCCCTCCGGCAAGCACAACACCGTGAGCTTCAGCAGGCGTAAACTGGATTCCTCCCCCAGTTCCGGGAACATCAAATGTCCACAGAGAATCACCAGAAAAGAGATCTACGGCATGAATCGAATTTATATCATCTCGCGTGCTGAAAAAGATTTTGTCGTCAGATAATATAGTGCCATGTGCCCTGGAGAATCCGAAAGGAAAGACATCCGCGATCTCCAAAGGAAAAGAAATATCAATTTGCGCATTGGATGTCCGAGCAGGATCTCCATTGATCATCGGCCAGGACGTTCTGAAGGGTTGCGCTACGATGGATACGGAAAAAAGGAAGGTGAGGAACAATGCGTAAAAGAATTTCATCACGAGTAAATTTTATAGTGAATGGATAATTTGGGTGAGTATTACTCAAGTTATTGATCAAAAGGAGATTGACAAAGCCATAGTAGGTAAGTGGTCGTACTCAATGAGTAAAGTGCAAGGCTTAACTAGTTAAAATCACACACAAACAAATTAAACGCCAGGTCATTTGTGGAGTCAAAGAAAGGAATCACACTATCTTTGAGAATAGTACAGAAAGTCTGGATGGAGACAATCTAATTATACGAGACGGCTAGCAGGAACCGTTAGCCTGCTGACAGTTGCGGATAAGAAGTCCTGAATGGAAGAAACAAAACATTGGGAAGCCCTTAAAACCGGGAGCAAAGAAGCATTACAGGCTTTGTATAATCATCACATTGATGACTTATACGCTTACGGTATGATATTATGCCACGATGAGGGTAAAGTAAAAGACTGCATCCAGGACTTGTTTTTAACATTTTGGACCAAGCGGGCGCAGCTGCCTGTTCCGACATCAGGCAAAGCCTATTTAATGGTTTCCCTTCGCAGGAAAATTTTTGATAAAGGGCCTAAAAGCAATTTAAAGACCACCTCTTTCGAAGAGGGAGACCACGCAGATGAGTTGCTCGACGATCCTGAAAAAACATGGCTTGTTGAGGAAGAACAGCACTTGCAACAAGAAAAGCTCAATGCAGCCATGGCAAAAATTAGTGACCGACAAAGAGAAATACTTCACATGAAGTATTTCCAGGAAATGGATTATGAGCAGATTGCTGTCATTATGGACCTAAACTACCAGTCTGCACGAAATCTGGTGACAAGAGCCCTGACGGCGATGAGAAAAGCAATGATGGTGCTGTTTTTGTTTCTAATCATGTGAGTACAAACACAGCATAAAAGCCTCTTAATCAAAGGAAGCCTCTTTTGTTAAGGGTAAAAACAAGAAAAACAGCTTAGATCCTAAACAAGAGACGCAAACAGAAGAATAAATTATGAATAACTGGATAAGTAAATCAGCATTTTTGGCCCTCGTGGTTTTACTCCTTGGCGCTTGTGCCAAGGATGATGGTCCGCAGTTTTTTGTAGATAGCTCCATTCGGCCCTATTTTGAGCGATTTGAAGAGGAGGCGGCTTTGCGAAACCTGAACCTAAACCTTGACTCCATGATGATTAGCGGAGACATTCGGGTCATTACATCCCAAGATGTGATTGGTCAGTGTGGACACACCGAAAATGAACCAAGTGTCGTGATAGTGGATAAATTTTACTGGGATGCGGCAAGTGACCTGGAGCGTGAGTTTGTCATTTTTCATGAGTTAGGGCATTGTGCATTATCCAGGGGACACACAGATGTTTCCGATGGACAGGGAAATTGTGTCAGCATCATGACGAGTGGAACAGGATCATGTAGCATTAATTATTCCGCAGCAACAAGAGACAAATTGCTTGATGAACTTTTTACACTTTAAGCAAAGCCAATAAATGAAGGACAAATACATATCATATTCATCAATTGCTTTAGCAGGCGAGGAGACCTTTGTCCGATGGGTGCGTCATGGTGAAAACGGACTTCACTGGCAAGAATGGTTAGCCGCCCACAAAGACAAGCAATCAGTTTTTGATGAAGCAAGAAGAATTGTCCTTGCCTTTGATAGTGCACCCCAAGCTCAAATTTCAGAAACAGAAAAAGAACATTTGTGGAATGCGATCGATTTAAAAATCAGAGGTAATTCGAAGGTGGGGCAAACAAGTAAAATCAAAGGGCTGTGGACCTGGGGCATTGCCGCAGCAGCTTCCCTCGCCCTATTATTCTGGGTTGGATCTGGCGCTGGAACGCAGAATATTTTTGCTGAGGCAGGGGAGCATAAAGAGATTGTTCTTCCTGAAAAGAGCATTGTTACGCTTAATGCAGAAAGCAGGATCGCCTACAAAGAAAAGTCATTCGAAACGGATCGTGTCCTTCATCTTGAAGGGGAGGCCTTTTTTGATGTGGAACCGGGCAGTACTTTTCAAGTGATCAGTGACGAGGGAACGGTGACCGTCGTCGGTACAAGTTTTAATGTACTTGCACGTGATGGACGATTTGAAGTCAGTTGCTACACAGGCAAGGTAAGCGTGGAAGTAAATGCAAAAAACAAAACAGAACTTACCACAGGACTAAGAGCTGGTACGAATACTGACAATGCAAAATTAAAACAATCAACATTTGATGCTACATCAGGAAAGCCGGAATGGAAAACCGGAAAGTTCAGATTTGAAGACAGCTCATTTGCGGATGTAGTGCGCGAATTTGAGCGTCAATATGATGTAGACATAATTTTAGAAAATGGGCTTGAAGAGGTGAAATATACAGGTTTGTTTGAAAGCGGGGATCTTGCCAAAGCGCTTCAACTAATCACCTGGCCATTGCATCTCGAATCATCCATCAAGGGAAAAACCATTACCATAACGCGATAGCCGTTTATGCAAATATTCCGTATCGGAATTTCATTAATACTTTTAACTGTACCGATATGCTCCTTCGGGCAAAGTGCAGACTTTGATTCGTTTATCTCAAGGGTTGAAGAGCAGTATAAAGTAGATGTTGCCCTTGCTCCGGAACTGATCCCAACACTAGATTCCATGCGTCATATCGGTATGGATGTTTCCAGTATTCAGGAACTCCTCCATCAACTCCTCAACCATGATAAAATATCCTACCAACTGATTGATGGAAACAAGCTCATGCTGCGGCGGGAAAAACCAAATGATCCGGATAAGGTCAAGGCAACAATAGTTGGCCGGATAGCAAACAAAAACACAGGCGCGCCAATGCCCTTTGTCAGTGTATATGCCCCTACCTCAAATACTGCGAGTACCACCGATGATAAAGGAAACTTTATTTTACCTGTTACAGACACAACAGGTTTTTTAGAGATAAATTTTTTGGGTTTTAAAACCATTTATTTTTCGGTTGCAAAAGCAATAAAGTGGAGTGTTAATGTGGTGATGGAGATTGATAAAATCCAACTGGAGAAAGTCGTTGTCGTCGTCCCTTATAGACTCCTGGTGCAAGATTATACTGCGCAAGCGATAGATTTAACCGGATACCATTTGATAAGTGAGGATGAGATTTTGCAATGGAATTCCGAGCACCTACTCAATAATTTTACAAACTATACACACTACTCTTCTGAACGCGGGATACGGATCAGGGGAGTTGATGCGGGAAATACAATGATCATCATGGACCACATTCCAGTGTATGATCCATATCATTATTACAATCTGTTTAGTCCGTTCAATGGATTGTATTTTTCAAATGTATCCGTTTATAAAAACAACCTACCGATAGAGTACGGTGGTCGGATTGATGGGATGATTAATGCGCAATCCTTACGGGAGGATGTTCACTCCAAAATGATATTCGATACAGATCTATTGCAGACGGGGCTTTCCTCCGAATTAGCACTTTCTCCTTCGATCTGTTTTACCGGAGCAGCACGCGTTTCCCATACAGGGATACTGACACCATCACTCAGTGATAGCAGTGTCGCCAACTTCACGCAGCCGGGAAGATTTAAGAATGAAAAAGAATGGACAACCTCACAGCAGCCCGAAACAAATTTTTATGATATCAATCTTGGGCTAAACATGCTTACCGGAGCATCAGGATCAATTGGACTACACTATTTTGACAGTAGAGATCAACTTGACAATTCGACATACACGGGTTTTCAAACTAGTGTGATGAACCATGAAATATTATCTGTAGAGCAATATTATACAAGCAAAGACATATGGGAAAATCAGGGCGCTTCTGCTATGTATAAGCAGGACTTTGGTAAGGACACGAAATTCCAGTTTGAGACCTACTACGCAACGTTTGAGAAAAGTGTGGCGTATGCCTCATCGCTAACAGAAGTGAGGTTGGGAGAAGAACGGATGATAAATCATACCGGGTATCAAAACAACCATCTGATGAGTGGTGGCATCAAAGGGTTTTTAGAAAAAGGGTTTGAAAAAGGAGGGGCGTTAAAGATTGGTTTAGCCTGGCAAAAAAATAATGTTGCGTTTAGTGCCAGAGAAAACAACAAAACTTTTTTGACACAAACACAATCAGAGCAGAACGTGAGTGCTTTTGGTGCATATTCGGACAAACTAGGACAAGTTTTGGAATGGGAACTAGGCAGTCGGGTGACTTATTTACAAAGCATGGATCAAGTTTATTTTTTGCCAAACATTCGTCTGCTTTTTCCAATAACCTCTAAAGTTAGCTTCCGCACATCGTATTCAAAAAACCTCCAGTCGGTAAGAGGGGTGACGTTTGAAAACCGTTTCGGAAGAGAGTTGAACTACTTGCTATTGAGTAATCCTGGTGTAGGTCTTCCAATACTAACTTCGGACAAGTATATGCTTGGTGCGGGATATAATGTGTCAAAACTTAGTCTGGATGTGGAATTGTATTACAAGGCGATGGACGGATTAGCCCGCGTACGACCACTCAAACCAAACCCTTCAGATGGACAACCGGTGGAGCCAAGTGATTTCTATCAATTGTTTTCTGGCGATGGGCGCACCTATGGAACAGATGTTACAATTATTTACAAAAACCAAAAACTGGAAACGTCTTTATTGTACACCTTGAGTTGGCTGGAAGAGCGGTATGCCATGCTTTTTAAAGGGGATTACTTTTCCCCTCAGGAAGACAGACGCCATCAGGTCAAAGCCTCCGGTGCGTACAAGATGGGTGGATTTAAAGTATCTGCCCTTCTCACCTATAAAAGTCCTGCACCATACCTCAGTCTTCTGGAGCTCGCAGATAGTGGCATTGGCAATGCTGATTTCACAGCCGTTCAGGATTATCTGCCCGCCTACTTTAGTCTTGATTTGAGTTTAGATTACCACTTCAAATTAATCAAACAACCAGCGATGGTTGGTGTCTCGTTGATCAATGCCACGAATCATCGGAACGTAAGTGACTTGCAATATTTGGGAAGAGTTACCGGTGATGGAGGCAACCAGGTGTTTATCACAAATCAAACAGAATTGTTGGGGCGCACGATTAACGTGCATTTTCGGTATTTGATAGATTAAGGCGAAAGGGCAGAAAGGCAGAAAGGCAGAATATCTTTAGCTGCGAGTTCTGCGGGAAATATTAATCCTCACTTCCGGATTTTAATAAACTAAATCAAAACAAGAGAATGTTTAATCAGGGAGTATCAAAATTTGACCCGCATTAATGAATACACCAGAGTCAGAGTGAATTTTCCACCCATATATTCCCGATTGAAATTTGGATTTATCAATTTTAATTATAGCAGAACCGGAGGAAAGAACTTCGCTATGAATCAAGATACCATCAATTGAATATATTTTCAAATAGTATTTTGTCTGCTCGTCAGAAAGTTCGAAAGTGATGAACTGACAGGCAGGGTTTGGAAAGACATTGACGTGGTCATCAGTAATATATGAAAGCTCGGATATTGCAACAGTTGAGCACAAAGTATCAATACAACCGTCTTTTGTTATTTTATATACAAGTCCATTTTCATGAAACGTATGGTCCATAGTATAACCTACTGATATTACACTTCCACCTAGCAATACTGTTATTCCTTCCATCCTATTTCTTGAACCCCATCCAGGTATTACAAAGGCAGTATCTCTAGTATCCCAAATTATACTTCCTTCAGAGGTGTCTATTTTTACTACTCTTCCCCAAGTCACATCTTCAGGAATATAGCCTGCAGCACAAAGTGCTCCATCAGGTCCAAACGAAAGTGAAGTAAATACATTACGATAATAGAATTCACCATAATTTTTCCGCCACACCAAATTAAAATTTTGATCTCGCTTTACTAATTGAGGACGATAATGGATGCTCTCAATGGAACCATTTCCTTCCTCTAACACCGGAATCGTAATATAATAGTAATCACTTCCTGACTTAATAACAGAAAATAAAGCTTGCCCTTCCTCATTTTGCTCTCCATTCCAACTCCACAAAACCATTCCACTTGAATCAATATGAAAAAATGAATTATACCAAATATCATTATTAGGCTCTAAATCGTTTGGGTCATCAAGCGAATTAACCATTACAGTTAACCCCTCATCCTCAATACAGAAGGAATTAGCAAAATCATGATAATTAATGTTGTTATAAGATTTATACCAAATTTGGTTTCCCTCAATATCAGTTTTATGAATTAAAATTTCAGTATCCAAATCTGAGTTTTTTCCATAGCCTAAAGTATAAATTTCATCATTAAAAACCTTGATCATGGGTGTTTTTCGTGCATATGGAATGATACTAGGGTATTCCTTATAAAAATGAAGGCTGAGATCTTCATTTAAACAGATAATAAATAAATTTACTCCAAATTGTGTTTGACCTGCAAAATATATTTTGTTGTCATATATGTCCAAAGCCTCTGTTGAAGAGACTCCTGGCGTTCCTAAATCAAGGTTGTATTTATTAAGTGGATGCTGAAAAATCTTAAGATTTTTAATCTCGCCCAAAGTATCAATACGAAGAATAAACACACCATTATTGCCAAATTCATCCGTACCTAATTGGCCTAAAATAATTAGATCGTCTTCAAACTGACGAACAGCATGAAAGAATGTGCTCCTCCCTTCAACAAAATATGTTTCCGTGAATCCTGTTTGTTGTGAAAAAAGAGAGTGGTTGCCATACCCCAGAAAGAGTAATGCGACGACTAATACTATTTTTATGATTAAATATTGAAACGTCTTAAACATACTGGAGAATTAAAACCTTCAGGTATTTCCTCTCTTCATCACATTTCGAAAAACGGCATATTCACCTTAGGGTTAATTGAACAGTCCTAGCCACCATTAGCTATTAATAGGCTTTCCGCCCTTCCGCCCTTCTGCCTTTCCGCCGGATACAGTAACCGATAGCCAAAAACCCTTATCAATAAATAATCACCGGCATAATCAACATCATCACCTCTTCGTGTTCCAATTGCTCATCAGGATAAATAAGCACTGGTTTGCTCGGAACGGACAAGGTCATATGGATTTCTTCCTGATGAAGTGCATTGAGTAACTCAATAAAGAAACGCGCATTGAAGGCGATATCCATCGGCTCTCCTTCATATTCGCAACTCAGCTGCTCACTCGCTTCATTAGAGAAGTCAAGATCTTTGGTCGTGATAGTTAAGCTATTATCGGCAAGACCAAAAAACACCTGATTCGTTGTGCGGTTAGCGAAAATATTTATTCGTCGCAGCGCGCCAAGGAGGTGCGTTCGACTAACGTGTAAAACATTTTCGTTATTCACTGGAATGACAGCGTTGAAGTCAGGGTACGCCTGATTGATCAGTCGACAAATAACTTCAGTATCTTCAAAACGGAAAAAAGCGTGCGACTTGTTGTACTTGAGGTACACATTACCTTCTGAAGGGGTTGCTCCTTTCAGCAGGGATAAAGCTTTTTTCGGGACAACAAAAGAACCCGTTTTTTCTGTGGATGTGCCCAGTGCATGATACCGAACTAATTTGTGTCCATCGCTGGCAACAAAACTTATTTTATTAAAATCGACGACTACATTTACACCGGTCATGGCGGGTCTCATTTCGTCTGATGTCGTTGCGAAAATGGTGGATGAGATGCCACTGAGCAATCGCTCTACAGAAACCATGATTTCATCATCATCAGAAGTTGGGAGCACAGGAAAATCATCCGGTGGGTCAACCGCCATTTTATACATCCCTGTCTCAGTGGTCAGCACCAGCGAGCGGTGTTCGATGTCTGCATCAAATGTGACCTCCTGATTGGGAAGAGCTTTTAATGTTTCCAACAAAATTTTGGCAGGAATCGCCACGGAACCATTTTCCTTGCTTTCAACAGTCATTCTCGTTGAAATGCTGGTTTCAAGATTTGTCGCGGTAAGGGTCATCGTCCCTTTATTGATATCTACCAGAAAATCTTCTGTGATGGCAAGAACGGGGTTGGGATGAATGGCACCGGCTACTACATTAAGGTGTTTTAACAATTCGCCTGATGAGACTTTAAATTCCATGGGTCTGTTTCGTTTATAAAAGCGTGTCTGGCCAAAAAACCCTCCCGGGCACCAGATTCAGCAAAGTTAATAGGACTAAGCCACATTCTTTACTCGTTTGGTTGATTCAAAGGCGAAAAATCAAACAAACTTAGCCATAGTGCCCTCTTAAAAGCCAACTACCTCCACTTTAGAATTTTAATGTTAGCGATAATTAAGCATGTAATTCATAGGAAGGTGAAGGTTTAGGGGGCAATGTGCTTACATTTGCGTTTATGGCGCAACCGCATGAAGCACCCAATATTCATACGATCAAAGAACTACACCTTCCACCGTATGAATTCATCACACTCCCCAATGGAATGGAGCTGTATATGGTGAAAGGAGGTGCTGAACCGGTAATGAAAATAGAGATTGTATTCCGCGCAGGAGCGACCTATGAAGAAAAACCAGTCACCGCGGAGGTGATGGCCGGACTTTTATCAGAAGGCACCCAGGCGTTGGATTCTGCAGCACTAGCTGAAAAGATAGAGTCACTTGGTGCCACCATGTTTACAAGAGGAGGGGTTGATACGGTGAGAATCAGGCTTTTGACACTCACTAAATTCTTCCCGGATTTGATAGAAGTGGTAACGGATGTGATACGGACACCGGCATTTGACGCAGCCGAATTGCAGGTTTATATTGAGAACAAAATTGAGCGACTTAAAATAGATCTGAAAAAAAATGAAGTGCTTGCTTACCGTTATCTGACGGAGGCCATTTTCGGAATAGGTCACCCTTACGGCAGAAACACTAATCCGGAAGATTATGAAGCAATTAGCACGGAAGAAATCAGGGCCCACCATGAAAAACATATTGTTCCTCAAAAGGGCATGGTCTTCATCTCAGGATCTTTTGGGGAAAAGGAGGTAGGACTGCTTCGCGATACAATAGGACGTTGGAAACCCAATCATAGTAATGGCATGGTTGATTTACCACCATTACCTAAGGAAACAATATCAGGCTATTTTGTCTTCGAAGGACCACAAAATCACCAGGCAGCCATCCGAATCGGACGTAGACTTTTTCCACAGTCCCATCCTGATTTTAATGGGCTGTACATGCTCAATACGATACTTGGCGGCTATTTTGGTAGCCGATTGATGATGGAAATACGTGAAAACCAGGGGCTGACCTATGGCATATATTCCAGTGTAGATTCATTTGCCTCAGACGGCTGTTTTTATATCAGCACTGAAGCCGCTACAGAAAACACCCAAAAAGTAATTGAAGCGATAAAAAACGAAATGAGACGGCTTCAAATCGAGCTAATACCGGAATCCGAACTCAGTATGGCCAGAAACTACCTAATGGGGCATCTCATGGGTCAGATTGATGGACCGTTTTCAACAATGGACCTCGTCAAATCACTTAAGATCGAGAATCTGGAGGATGGATTATTTGCCAAAACGATCGAGATGATCCAGCAAATCACCCCCAAGGAGCTCCAAGAACTTGCTATTAAGTACCTCAATCCGGAGGAATGGGTCATTATTGTTGTTAAATAAGCCACTAATAGCCCTGATTGTAGCAATAAGGACTTAAAATTCCTTTTATTTTGGAAAAAGCAGTTTCTTTGTATCCCTTCTGGAAATAGGGCGGAATCGACCCCTGCGAAAAAACCGCCTTTGAAACCGCAGAAGGAACGTTAAACTCATTTGCACTAAGCAAGAAAGGCCAGTAGGGTCATTATAGATAGGGTCATGAAATTATTCAGTCTTTTTGTTCAGGAAATTGCCATTGATTTGGGGACAGCCAATACGCTGATCATCCAGGATGGCAATATCGTGATTGATGAACCATCTATAATCGCGATCGATATTCGGACAGGTCAGACCATCGCCGTAGGGTCGCGTGCGATGCAGATGCACGAAAAGACACACCAGTTTATCAAAACAATCAGACCCCTTAAAGACGGGGTCATCGCCGACTTCCAGGCGGCAGAAAATATGATTGAGGGCATGATCAATATGATCGGCACCAAAAGAAGATTTTTTACACACCTGAAAATGGTCGTTTGCATTCCAAGTGGTATTACTGAGGTGGAGAAAAGAGCCGTTTTTGATTCTGCGGATCACGTGGACTCAAAAGAGACCTTTCTCATCTTTGAACCAATGGCGGCAGCGCTTGGAATAGGTCTCGACGTCGAGGAGCCAGTTGGTAATATGATTATTGATATAGGTGGTGGAACAACCGAAATTGCCGTCATCGCCCTTTCCGGAATCGTAACAGACCAAAGCATACGCACAGCCGGAGATGAGTTTACACAAAACATCGTCGACCACCTCAAACGGAACCACAACATATTAATAGGTGAGCGCACGGCTGAACAAATAAAAATACATGTTGGATCTGCCCTGAAACAACTTGAAAATCCACCGGAAGACTTTGCGGTTAACGGACGTGATCTGATTACAGGGATCCCACGTCAGATCACAATTAATTACGCCGAAGTAGCTGAAGCACTTGATGAATCGATCAATACGATTGAAGAGTCTATTTTGAAGGCACTCGAAAACACACCACCGGAATTAGCGTCCGATATATATAAGACAGGACTATATCTGACCGGAGGAGGAGCACTTCTCAGGGGATTGGACAAACGAATCTCGAGAATTACGAAACTTCCTGTTCACGTCGCTGATGAGCCGCTTCGGGCCGTTGTTCGAGGTACAGGAATTGCATTAAAGAATACAGACCGCTTTTCTTTTCTGATCGATAGAAAACGGGTTTAGGTTCTTTTAACGGCTAAGTCTTTTCATAGCTCTATCTTCACCCTGGTACAATGAACAATCTTCTTCAGTTCGTCATCAGGTATTCTGCCTTTTTACTTTTCCTGCTCCTGGAAATAGTAGCAGTGACGCTTGTGGTGCGCTATAATGAAAACCAACAGTCTATTTTTAACCACTCATCCTCGATACTCGTTGGGAAACTTTATGAAATTACCGAAAATGCAATTCATTACAATCGGCTACAGGTGACGGTGGATAGCTTTGCAATTGAAACAGCATTACTTAAAGAAACAATCTTTAATCTTGAACGAAGTTTGCAAAAAATCGCCCCGGCGGAAAAACCACTGGACAGCTGTATACTCGAAACGTATCAGGTGATAGAAGCCCGTGTCATCAGCAATACAATCAATCAAAGAAATAACCACTTTACAATTGATCGGGGGTTTAAAGATGGGGTGACCACAGGGATGGGTGTGGTTAGCGCTCATGGCATAGCAGGTATCATCGATCATGCAGGAGCAAAATATTCGACAGCAACATCCATATTGCATAGCGCAGTTCGCATCAGCGCCTCTATACAGCGAAACGAATATTTTGGCGCACTAGTCTGGAAAGAAATTGATCCTGGCTATATGATCCTTGAAGACATTCCGAAACAGGCTATTATCCTGGTTGGAGATTCGATTGTCACCAGTGGCTATTCTTTTATTTTTCCGAAAGGAATTTTTATTGGAACAGTAGAAAGCTTCTGGACAGAGGGAGGAAGCAACTATTATACGGTTGAGGTACGGCTTCATGAAGATATTGCCCGGCTGAATCAGGTGTATGTCATTAATTTTAGAGATAATGAACTTAAGCCGGAATGAGTAACACGTTATTAAGGCATATTATTCGAGCAGTGATTGTTATCCTTGTTCAGGTCCTTGTTTTAAAGCGGATTGGGCTGGGGACTTCCTGGCTGGCGCAGAATGGAGAGATATTTATTTATCCTCTGATCATTTTTATGTTGCCATTTAAAATGTTCAGGCATTATGTTTTACTCGTTGGTTTTGGGTTAGGGCTAACAATTGATATTTTTTATGACACAATTGGGGTTCATGCTTTTGCTTTAACAGCTACCGCCTATGCTCGAGGTATTCTACTTTCTTATTTGGAACCTCGGGGAGGATACCAACTATCCATGAATCCAACAATGCGTTCACTAAAACTTAATTGGGTATTTACGTTTACGGCACTTTCATTGGCTATTCATTCGTTTTTATTTTATACAGCAGAGATATTCACCTTTGTATACATCGGAAAAATTTTATTAAAAACCGTGTTGACATTGACCCTCTCGCTGACAGTCACGATGGGCTACCATTTTCTTTTTAATCCAAAATCCTGATGCTGGAAGAACGTCAAACAGGTCGGACAAAATGGATACAGTGGGGGATCGTTTTTACCGCTGTAGTCCTTATCATCCAGACAGGATGGTTACAGCTTATTGACCCCACCTATGGGCAAAGAGCAGACCGAACGACACTAGTCAAGCGCACGCTTTATCCAAGCAGAGGACTTATTAAAGATCGAACCGGCCACTTGCTGGTACATAATATTCCAGTGTATGATTTGAAAGTAATTTATAATCAAGTGCCAGACAATATCGACACAAGTTTTTTTTGCAATCTCCTTGAAATTGATAAAGAATCCTATGTCAAGCGAATGGAAAAAAACTGGAAATCACAACGCTATTCCAAGTCGATTCCGTTTGTTTTTATGGACCACATTCCCGCGAAAAAATTTCAATACATTCAGGAGCATCTGCACCTCTATCCGGGTTTCTATGGAGAACTTCGAAATGCAAGGGGCTATTTTGAAAGTCATAGCGCGCACACTCTGGGATATATGTCTGAGGTAGATCAAAAGCGTATTGATAATTCTGATGGCGTTTACGCCCTTGGTGACTTTTGTGGATCTACGGGTGTGGAGAGTTATTATGAATCAACCCTAAGAGGATCAAAAGGGGCAGCATATATTCTAAAAGACAATCTTGGCCGGGAGATTGAAAGCCTCGATCAAGGTCGCCACGATTCATTAGCAGTTTCCGGCGATAACCTTATCCTTTCACTCGACCACGTTTTGCAGGAGTATGGACAACAACTCCTAAACAATAAAAGAGGAAGTATTGTCGCTATTGAACCGTCTACAGGGGAAATTCTTGCGATGATCAGTTCACCGGGGTATGATCCTAACGAACTATCTATTTCCAGATCAAGAGGCATTGTCTTTAATCAGATGCTGGCGGATTCCCTCAAACCACTTTTTGATCGATCTGTCATGGCGATGTATCCTCCGGGCTCGATCTTTAAACCGTTGCTCGCGTTGGTGGCGATGCAGCAGGGCTTACTGGATCCCAACCGAACGATCTATTGTCAGGGGGCATATTATTCAAGTGGCGTACGACGAGGCTGTCACCCACACCCTACAGCAAGGAATGTTGCTTCAGCCATTCAATATTCGTGTAACACCTATTTTTTCACCTTGTATAAAGAAGTAATTGATCAGGCAGGATACACGCTCCCCGAGGTAGGTATGCGAAAGCTCAATGAAAACATGTCAGAATTTGGTCTCGGGCATAAAATCAGTGTTGATGTCCCGGGTGAAAAACCAGGGAATCTTCCTACTCCAGAGTATTTTGACAAACTATACCCGTCAAAAGACGGAAAGTGGCGATCACCCTACATTCTTTCAATGGGGATTGGGCAGGGAGAGCTGCAACTCACCACACTTCAAATGGCGCATACAGCAGCAATCATTGCAAATGAGGGCACTTACACTGACCCTCACCTCCTCATTGCCAAAGAGTCTCAGGAAGGCGTAATGGAAAAGGAGTATTATCCAAGGAAAAGAGTCTCCATTGATTACCGTTATTTTGAACCGGTCATTGAAGGCATGAGCCGGGCGGTAAGAGCAGGTACTGCCACGCAGGCGTATATCCCTGAAATAGAAGTGTGCGGTAAAACCGGAACATCTGAAAACTCACAAGGGAAAGACCACTCCGTATTTTTCGGATTTGCTCCGCGCAACCAACCCAAAATCGCCATTGCCGTCTATATAGAAAATGCCGGATGGGGAGGAAGTGTTGCTACACCAATAGCGGGACTAATGATTGAAAAATTCTTAAAGGGAGAAATTAGCATACCACGGCAGCGTATTGAAACAAGAATGCTGGAGATTAACTTGATTCACGATCCACAAAGCTAAAGGCGCACATTTACAAAATCGATTATTGTTATCTTTTCTGAATTGTACAGAAATGAATAGCTTAGCCGATCATGATTGTAAGCGCAATAGCAGCAATGAGCACAAATAGGGTGATTGGACGCGACGGGAGCCTTCCCTGGCATCAATCCCGGGACATGAAGTTTTTCAAAGCGACGACAATGGGTCACCATGTGATCATGGGTCGAAGCAATTTTGCCTCCATGGACTATCGACCTTTAAAGGGCAGAGTCAATATTGTATTGACACGAAATCCTTTTTTTATTACTTCTTCCGCACTGGTGATGTTTTCCATTGAAGAAGCAATAGCATTTGCTAAAGCGGAGGGTGAAAAAGAAGTGTTTATCATTGGGGGCGGTGAAATTTACAAGCAATCCATGCATTTACTTGACAAATTATATCTCACGGAAGTAATATCTGAGATAGATGGAGACACTTACTTTCCGGAGCTGGACATGAATGAGTGGACGCTGGATTCTTCTGAACGCTACGACGCCGATGAAAGAAATGATCACCCAACACGGTTTGATGTCTTCCTCCGAAAGGAGTAATGGAAGAACAGTTATTACATTTTATCTGGCATAGAAAA
>JBBKWA010000155.1:0-13202 GCA_037968695.1 Saprospiraceae bacterium | reverse complement strand
TCCTTCGACTGCGTCAGGCCATTCTACAATGATATGATCGGATGCAGGATTAGGTTGGATGGTCAATTTAGCAGGCTGATTAAATGGAATTTCTATGTTCGTAATGAGATGTTCGGTGATGTATATGATCTCGCTACAATCGTCTGCATTTAGACAACCATTTGAATCCACCCGCATTACAAGCATGTTACTTTTCAAATTATATTTGAGATTACCAACGCCCATAATGCTTCCATCTTCTAACTCAATGAAATCATATAACTCGCCAAATCGTGAACTACCTTTGGAAGCTAAAGTGGAATCATAATCATAATATACTTTTTCCCAGAGCAAAACACCATCCGGATTCATTCGGAAAAGCCAGGGAGAGTCATCAATTCTTGGATCTTTTGCCTTTTCTGAATATGACCCACTACCCATGATATCACCGTTTTTCAGCCTTTTGAGCCTGTAGATATTTCGGTTTCTAGATCCAGTAATCTCATAGTTGTGCTGCCAATCTTTGGTACCATCTGTGTTAATAGCGCGTACAGAATGGATATTTCTTACTTGTTGTGGATTTGTATAACTTAGGATCGTGCGGCCATCATCCAACTCACATCCAGAGGGTATCACCTCATTGGATTCGCTATTTTCAGACCGATATGTCCAAACTGTATCAAAGTTTGTGTCAAACTTAAAAATCCTACGATAGTTGATTCGGGGAGGGCCTGGCCCTGGCGGTCGATAAAACTCTACATGATGATACGTGGTGAGCCTCCCTTCCCTGTCAATATAGCTGTCCCAACATGCTGATAGTCTGTCACTTCTTTCGAGCGAAATTAGGGTGTCAATTTTTCCTGACCGGTCAAGAACAAACATTAGAGACCAGATCGTATCTACCTCCCATCCACTGCCACAGATTACGTACCTGTTGTTAAAGTATTGTGTGGTTAGTTGGAACATGTTCCAAAACTTCCTTTGTGGATGTTCGATCTCAATCGTCTCGCCCAGCTTTTGCCCGTTCAGATCAAAATGAGCCATCCTCCAGGCTGTTAACGATTCATTATTGCCGGTCAAGGTGATCGTGTCATTGACGATCACCATACTACCTGAAGCCACATCAATATCCGGGATCAATGTCATCCAAAGTGTATCTCCGCTTTCTGTGAGTTCAATTAACGAGCTGCATATTTCATAATGATCCCCTAAATCGCAGGCCGTATTTGTAATTGAGTATATCCGATCTTCATATACTTGGACATTTTTACTAGTGATAGGAACAATCGGAAAATCATACACCTTGACATAAGTATCCTGGGCAGTGCCAGTACACATGATAAGCATCCACAATGCAATCCATATTATTCCTCTTATTACTATCATTTTCTAATTGATAAAAACAGAAGAGAAATCAATGTGATTTCTGTACACATCGTATTGAATCATGGTTTGATATTTTGTTTATTACTGTAATTGATGATAACTATGTTATACCCGCTACATCATTACGTGATATATGCTTTTGGGCATGTATTGCGAATGTTTGTATCGGGTTATATTCTTATCCCAAAATACAACGAATGTTTGTAGTACGCCATTAATTAATAGGAGGCTAATACAAATAATCAGATATAATGCAAGGTGTACAGGCTACAAAACACCCAATATTATGCCGAAGACGCCTGAAGAAGAGGCCGGCTATTTTTCGACAACACCACTAAGTACAAACAGCATCTCATGGCCTATATCCCTGACAGCGGCATTATACTTTTGTGATTCAACATCCATGTCATCATAATCTTTCGGATCATCATAAGGGAGAGATAGCCTATAATCACACCCGGTCACGAATGGACACGCTTCATCCGCCGCTGAGCAAACCATTATAGCAGCAAAAGCTTCCTTGGGATTAGATGGATGGTTGTACTTCTTGGAAAATAAAGGATACGGGTCCATTTCACTATTCCATCTGACCCGGTAAACAGGATTGTCAAGATCTGTTTTATCAGTACGAATACTGAAACCAATTCTCTGGAATGCTTTGACAGCACGAATATTAAAAGCGGTGGATTCTGTTCCACCGGAATAAACTTTCATAGGAGGGAGCTGATAGTAATCAATAGCAACGGCCATCCAGATTTGTGCTATTTGGCTCCTTCGGGAATTGTGCGTGCAAACGAATATTGTTTTTGGTGTGTGATCGCTGGCGAGTTTTAGAGAAAGATAAGCCCGAAAAGATAGAAGCGCTTCCTTTCGCTCATCAGGTATGGTATCAAACTCTTTTTCAAGTTCCTTACAAACCGATGCTATGTTTTCGTATAGAGGCAATTGTATCTTGTTTCAAGAGCGTAATAAAATCCTTACAATGTCGAGCTTTCATTCTGCACGAACACGTCATGAACGTAAAGCCTTTATAAATGTACATCTTGTCAAATAAAGCCTGCCCCCAAAGCAACAGAAATGATAATCAACATGATCGCTACCGTCACCTGTAAGAATCGCAAAGTGACTTTCTTTAAAAGCTTATTACCCAAATAAGACCCAGCGATTCCGGCAAGCGTAGCACATAAGACGATTGTCAGATTATCAGTCAGGCCTGCCTTGGCAAATCGGGTCGCGTAGACACTCAGTCGGGTGAAGTCAACCATGGTGGAGACAACTACCGCAGTGCCAATGAAGGCTTCTTTGGAAAGCCCGGCTTTGATTAAAAAAGCACTGCGCAAAGCCCCCTGATTTCCTGATAACCCACCAAAGAACCCACTTAGGGCTCCACCAAGCGGTAGTTTTTCTTTTCCAAATTGCAAATTATTGAAGAAGGGAATAAGATCTATACTGGCGAAGACAATCAATAAAATAGAAATAATGAATTTCACCGGATAAACTTCGAAGTGCCTCCCAAATGCATCGTAGGCAAACAAAGGTTGCAGGTCGGTTATATTCACCAGAATCCATGAACCCGCCAGGGCAGCAATGATCGCAGGAACCCCAAAGCGCAATAAAACATCTTTGTTGGCATTACGCCCAACCAGAAACAGTTTGTAAATATTGTTGAAGAAATGAACGACACCCGTAAGCGCGATAGCCAAATCAACAGGAAAGAAAATCATAAAGACGGGTGTCAGAATAGTACCCAATCCAAAACTGGAAAAGAACGTGAGAATAGCTACCAGAAAAGCTACGATTGGTATGATCACTATTTCCATTTAGTTCTTTCTGATGTAAAGTTGATGAACATTCAACGGGTCATGGCTTTCAATATAAACGGTACAAAGCATCCGTAATTTATTAACTATTGAAACGTTTTTGATTCTGTTTTTTAACCGACTTTAGTATCTGTTAAATAGCAGGCCTAATTCTATTATTCAAGACGATAGATCTCCATGACGTTCTCTAAGATGCTGGAAAAATTGATTTTTAAGTCAATTAAATTTCCTGAATGAATATCAAATACCCAGCCGTGAACACTTAACCCCCTGGACCGATAAGCACGCTGTACTTCAGCGGTCTTAATGACATTGACACATTGCTCCTGGACATTTAATTCCACCAATCGCTTATAACGACTTTCTTCATCGCCGATCCCGTTCAGCTCTTCTCTATGCAAACGATAGACATCCCGAATATTTCGCAACCATGGGTTGAGTACACCAAGATCTTTTGATTGCATGGCTGCTTTGACCCCTCCGCAATAATAATGCCCGCACACAATTACATGATTGACTTCCAGGTGGAGGACAGCATAATCAATCACGGACATGGAGCTTAGGTCTGTGTTCGGTACCATATTTGCAATATTCCTATGCACAAATGCTTCACCTGGTGAAACGCCCATTAATTCTTCTGCAGTAACGCGACTATCAGAACATCCTATATAGAGTATGTCGGGGTTCTGCCCCTCTGAGAGATGTTTAAAATAATTTGAATCAAGGTTTAGCTTATTCTGCACCCATGCCTGATTGTTTTTGAAAATTCGTTTTATATCCATGCTATTCTATTCTTTTGATAGACGTTGATCGACAAATTTAAGTCATGATTTAATGAAAGCATCTAATGGTTATTCAAGTATGTAAGAATAGCAATTATTAATTCATGAAGGCCTTTTTTTATTTAACCCATTCAAACGATTGCTATGGCAAAGACATTTATGTGCTTTCTCAATTATTCAGAAATCTTGATTTTTAAGAATCGTTAATCTGAGATGACTTTCCAAATAAGCAGGCAACGATTTAATTGAGAATGCCATCAAGCCAATGAATGATATTAAGCAAAAGCTTATAATTGTCTTGTGCATCTTCTTTATTCATACCCATTTTTCTTCTTCCGGGATCACCGATCTGAGCAGAAAACATTGATGCTTCACCAAAGACAACGACGCGTCCCTGCCCATGTTTTTTAAATGCCCCTTGTGACAGACCATTGATGTTTTTGATGGGTGTTTTGTCATTGAAGACCCATGCGGTATCCGGCAAAAGAATGAGGCTGGTTTCATCAAAAACAAGAATTGGATATGCATCAGAAGGTATTTCAAAAGCCTGCCCTTCAGTTGTTGGTATTTGATGAATTGACTCTGTGATGTCCCGGCCAGAGGTAATAATATTCTCAACAATTGTCCCATTGCTACGCCAGAAGTAGGCTGGGTTGACAACACTTATATTAAAGCCATTTAGAAACTTGAAACCGAAGACAGCAGCCAAATCTGCAGTGGCGCCAGGCCAGGGCATGTGATCAATAATCAGAAATAAATTGCCACCCTTTCGTACCCATTCATCCACTACCGATATCTCTTCATCCGTGAATGCGGAAGGATTGGGTAATGCCCAATTATCCACATTGATTGTATTCAACGGATTGGCAATCACAAGAATTTTTCCTTGCTGAAGCGATTCTGTTTTAAACGCACTGGCATATGGTTTAACCTGGTAACCATCTTTTTCCAAAACCCTTGCAAATGGTCCATAGCGACCTTCAATCGTGTGAAAATTATGATGGCCCTCATCAAGAAAGATGATGGGTCCCTGACCAAAGGCATAAATGGGATTGGCAATAGGTGGATCATATGTTAGGTCAGGTATTTGTTGGGCAATAGACACATGTTTGAAAAGGAATAGGCAACATAGGATAATGACAGTTTTGAAATTTAGTTTGTTACGCATATTGGGGCTTTATAATTAATGTGGAAAAAAGGCTTTGCAAGGATGGTCCTTATAATTGCGAAGCGCGGTTATTAAAATATCGATAATTGAGATTTGGTGGTAAACTCTTCCAGGAACTGCATTCCTTTAAAAGAATTCCCCTTTTCATTTAATCTTGGACTTCGGACAGCGATTGCATATTGATTTGGGTGGATAGCAATGATACCACCCCCAACACCGCTTTTTCCGGGAAGGCCTACTTTAAAAGCAAACTCCCCTGACTCATCATAGAAACCACAGGTTTGCATAAGGGCATTCATTCTCTTGGATTGACTTTTGGTTAGTACCTGTCGGTTGTCAAAAACAGTTGTGCCGTTGTTGGCCAAAAACAGGAATAATGAAGAAAGTTCTTTGCAGTTCATTTCTATGGAACAAAGATCAAAATAGAAATCAATGACGGCGGAAGGTTCGTTATGAATATTGCCGAAGGATTTTAAGAAATGACACAAGGCGATGTTTCGGTAGCCAACAGCTTTTTCTGATTCGGCTATTTTGTTGGAATAGTTTATTTCAGCATTGGGAGACAGGCTCCTGACATAAGCTAAAAAATCTTCTTTAGGGTGGTCCAATATACTTACCAGAATATCGGAAACAACAATTGCACCTGCATTGATAAATGGGTTTCTGGGAATGCCTTTATCAGCTTCCAATTGAACGAGGGAGTTAAAGGCAGATCCGGAGGGCTCTACACCGACTCGCTCCCATATTTTTCCTCCGAGCGCACCATAAGCCAAACTAAGGGACAATACTTTGGCGATACTTTGGATCGAAAACTTGTCTTGCCAATCACCGATGCCGAAATGCATCCCTTCCATGGTGGATATGTGAACGGCAAATAATTCAGAATCAACATTCGCTAATTCTGGAATATAGGAAGGAAGGGTCCCTTCGTCTTCCAGACTATTTATATGATCGTATACCTCTTGTATTATTTCTTTTAGATCCACCTTTTCTGGTTTTGATGTTAAGGACTATTTTATTGACAAGCGTCCTTGTGGTAAAGGTAGCACACAAGACTTTTACCGAAGGGTTTAATTTTGGACACTTTGAAGGACTTCCTTATTGTCCGTACGTCAAGTGCAAGAATAAAATTATTTAGAAATTTCAAAACGCTTTTTCCTGTTTTTATTGCGTGATAAGTTTTGTCTCAAAAAGCATTCGACCTATCAAAGTAATTTGTTTTAGATTTTCATCATGTTAAATTGGAATTTAAATTGAGTTAAGGTACAAGGGGATCAGATTTGAATTTCCTCTTCAAGGCAAGTAAGCCGAGAACGGGCCCAAAGGCTAAAATCGAATAAATGCCATATGAATTGGTCATTTCACTCATGAAAGTGATTAATTGAATGCTGATGATCGTTATGGAGAAGCCGATACAATTCACAATAACGAGTGCAGTTCCCTTAAATTCTGCAGAGACATTTTGAGCCACTAGTGTTGAGAAAAGAGGGGAGTCCGCTATAACGACCATTCCCCAAAAAAGAAGAAAGCCAAGGAATAAACTTTCATTAGCAGTGGAAAATATCATTGGCGATAGTAGACAGCATGCACATGATAAAAGAAGTGCTGTGAAGGCTGTTTTTTTAGTTCCGACAATTTCTGCCAGAAAACCTCCGAGCACACATGCTAAACCACCAATCCCAATTATTAAAAAGGAAAGCATTGGAATGTTTAAGGCGATCTGTGAATGTTGTGCATTGTACGTTTTTAACATGATTGGTACGAAAGCCCAAAAAGCATACAACTCCCACATGTGGCCAAAATAACCAAAGGCCGCAGCGCGAAATTTTTCATTTTTAAATACGCTATAGAAACCAGTGAAATCAAGTCGTTGCCCGGCCTTTCGGTAAGGACCATCTGGGATCATTATGAACATCAATAAGCCACCCAAAACAGCAAGGGATGAAGTGGTGAGTATGACCACCTTCCAGGACAATGTATCCGTTACATCTTTTATTAAATGGGGCAGTGCAGTACCAACCACTAAAGCTCCAACCAAAAACCCAAGTGCTTTTCCTAATCCTTTTTTATAGTAATCAGCCGCTATTTTCATGCCTACAGGGTAAATACCGGCAAGAAAGAACCCGGTAAAAAAACGTAGAAAAAGCAAACTTGATATACTATTGCCGTCCCAGATTATTCCTATGTTGAAAAGAGCACCCAAAAGGGCACTTACAAGAAATGTTTTCGAAGGAGAAAATCGATCCGCAATACTCAAAACAGCAAACAACAATGTACCTGAAATGAATCCAAATTGAACAGCTGCAGTTAAGTGCCCAAGATCGCGGCCATCCAGGCCAAAACCTGAGATAAGATCATCCATTACACCATTGCCCGCAAACCAAAGTGACGTGCAACAGAACTGACAGATAACGATGACCGGAAGTGTTAATTTGGACGATTCCACGAATAGGCTTAAAAATTTGTAGCAATTGTATTGACGTGAGCGAATAGCGACACTTACAGATTCCTCTCCCAGTCGTATTAACAAAAGCCCTGTCGAAGTACAACATACTATCGGAGCTTAAGTGTTTGCTTTAAATCTACTACAACTTCGTGATATGGCTTACGCAGGCCTAAAAACTATTCTGCCGGACCTGTGTGTCCACTTGATTCATCCATCTTTCGAGTGAATGGGGAAAACCTTCTTTGGTGCTTGCTTATTTCTTGACAAGCACAATCCCTGCTGCCATTATCCAGCCAAGTCCAAAGGGAATAATAATAAAAGAAAGAGGGACTACGCCGGTAAGCATACCAACAATACTTAGAAGCCCTGCAATTCCAGCCAAATATCCCCATTTCGAAAGCCAGCCGGGTACCCAATCAGCTTTTCCAGCTAAGGATATAAACAATGGGGAAGCACCTACAATCAGAACGGTAGCAAAATCATCCAATCGAGCGCCTATCCAGCCCAATGTACTTGCGTTGTCAACAGCCGGAGGATGAATCGCAAGTGATAGCATGATGATAAAAGAGACGATCGAGATGGGCACTGCACTTCGAATACAAACCAACGTTAATTGTGCTAATCGGGGGCTAGAAACACAAAATCCTGCCATGAATGCTAAGGCAGTTCATAATAACAATACACCCATTATCCAAAAACAAGTATTGATGATTAGTAAGTGCTTGACGGAGGGTAATTGCAACAAGTAAGCTTCCATTTGGTTACCGGCAAGTGCCTGCCATAAATCTGTACCTGTTGCACCCCAAAAGGCAGCGAGCGCCAAGGAACATAGAAATAGCGCCTGCAATAGACACATAACCAGCAAAAGCAAATGCTCTTTTGTTGTTTAATGATTCTTCCATTGCTTTTAATTTATTGTTGAAGCCTGAAGGCTAAAGAAGCAACTCAGATAAAATCGAATAAATGTTTCATGCCGGGCATGAAATCAACCTGGAAATTGTCCGGTTAAAGAACGCATCAAGTTGTGGTATGCCTCTAAACCATATCATTTTCGCAGATTCAAGCTACTAAATTAATTGGTGATATTATTATTGATTGATGGGAAGGTAAAAAAATATTTATTTCACCCAAGCTGGACGATGGAAGTTTCAAAAGGGCTTTTACACATAGCGAATAGTTACGCATCCACTTTAAATACCTGAGTCATATTTCTATAGGCAATGAAAGCTTGAATGTTATTCATTGTCAGTTGCTTTTATATTTTCGTATACGCCCAGACAAGCGTGATTAACCCTATCAGATTGACAAACTTGCGCGCTACTGACGCTACGATTTTTCCAGATCTAAATCGCTAGTCCTGATAATTACTCCATGATATTGAAAGGTGAAACACATCACATTTCTTGGCAGAATGCCACCCATACCAATAAGGTCATCAACGCCCCCGAGTTCAAAGCCAAATGCCCCAAACTATTATTTTCATTTCGGTTTATTTGCTTATTGACCCTGGCAATAGCTAATATTTGATTGCTTTTTTATTGGCCTATACCTATATAGGCCAAACGCCCATTTTCCGCAAAGAAATCTACCCAAGCAGGAATATCAGCCTCCCTTAGTTTTCTAAATATCAGCCCTTAAATAGCTTGATTAAAGTAATCCATTATTAATTGTTGACTTCGTGCCAATGATATATAGATAATCGCCAAGGTTGTTATCGTAGCCTTTAATAACCTGTTGGATGCTTCCGTCATCAATGTCCTTTCGCAGTGCAGACAAACCATTTTCAACTTCGAGTTTGTTCGCTAATAATGAAAAGGAAGAAATACCCTGTCTTATGTGGTTATCAAAATACAGTTCAGGGTTGTGTTTTCCGCAATACAGAAAATGATCCTGCAAATCAGGCCGCACAAAATATTTGTCTTTTACTATCTGAGTAAACCCGGCTTCTTTCATTGCCGTGGTGACAACCTCCAAAGAAGGCATCTGAAGTATGGAAGCAGACAGCATTTTAGGAAAATAATGGTTGAGCCAATACCCTTTCATTTGTTTGGGAGTGGAAGTAAAAATGACCATTTTGCCTTCTGGTTTGAGCACTCGATTTAGTTCTAAGAATCCATTCTTCAAGTTCGACCAGTGATGTATGGTTAACGAACCGATGATGCCGTCCACATGGTTCTGTGGAAGCAGGGTGTTTTCAGCAGATCCAATTTTCCAAGCTATATCGCTGTTCTTTAATTTAGCTTTTGCTAACATCGTTTCTGATGGGTCGATGCCAATAAACTGAAACCCGTTTTTCGAAAGGGCATTCGTGTAATTTCCAGTTCCGCATCCAATGTCTAAATAGAGACCATCTGATTTTGGGTTTAGGTGCTGCAACAGTTTACCCGTTAAAAAGTGGTCTGCCATTCGAGTCAGATTATAATCAGCGCCTATTTTATCGTATTTGACTTCCATAGTGTTTTACACTAATGATCGGTTATCGATTAGCCTAAAGTTGGCTTTTGTAATCTTTATGGTTGCCTGAATAGTCACCATGGATCTAAATTAAAATTGCTCCTTTAAATATAATTTGTGCTTCACTTTTTATAATCATTTTATTTTCATTGATCAATTCAACCTCCATATAGCCTGTTCTTTCAGAGCATTGAAAAGATTTCATTTTCTTTTTGTGCAGACGATCACCCCAATATTTTGCAAGGAAGGTATGTGATCCTCCGGTGACAGGGTCTTCATTTGTCCCACTCCATGGCCAAAAATACCTGGACTCAAAATCAAAATCATGGCTTTCTGAAAAAGCTGTAACCAATACGCCATTGATAGCATTGTGCGAACGTTTTAATCTTTCGAAATCCGGAGATAAATCGCGCAAAAGCAAACTGCTCTCAATTTCAAGGAGAAGTATATTGGTTTCTTTGTTAAACGCACTATTCACGATGGTTTCAATTCCGAGAGCGTGAAGTAATTCATCCGGGGTCTTCTGAGGAACGGTATCATACACGGGAAATTCCATTTCGATTTCGTCCCTATTTTTCTTAATCCTCAGATATAAATCCTGAATATTTATAAACAGAATCTCATCTACTGCCTGATTTAGCGCGAAGATTACTTTTGAAGAGGCCAGTGTTGCATGGCCACAAAGAGGAATTTCCATTTTCGGTGAAAAGAACCTTATCCTGTATGTATTTGGTTCGTCCGTTTGAAGAATAAAGGCTGTTTCCGAAAGCCCTAATTCTTTAGCGATCGATTGCATGAATGGTTCAGACAAATTTTGATTTAAAATGCAAACTCCTGCTGGGTTGCCTTTAAACGGCTCATCTGTAAAAGCGTCAACGATGTAAGTTTCTATTTGGTTGGCCATTTTCAATTGATGCTTATTGTTTATAGAGACAGTATTTGTTTAAGCATGTACTATTTTCGGTGTTCTTCATAGTTTTTAATTGTTTCAAATAATATTATTCATTCTCAAGCAGGGTGTCAGCTATTTCCTGGACCAACTCAAATTGAGCACTCTCCTCAGCGGACAATTGCAACTCTCTCAAAGCAAGTAATATTTGCCTGGAAGATTGAACAAAAGCTCTGTTCACAATTATTGCCGTTGATACATTAAGGTCTACGATTTGCTTGCTGATGATAGCCTGGGTGGTGAGGGATACAAAATGCTTATCATTCTCTTTAAGTCCTTTCAGGATCTTCAGCATTGCTTTTGTTCTGTCCTTCTTTTCGTTTTCTTCAATCAGCTTATCAAGCTTCAAATAAGTTTCAATCAATCTTTTTCTGAAATGAGTATATTGATCATTGAGGAAGTTGTTGTCTGCAGATTCAAATTCATCAAAGTCGTGTTTGATGTCTTTAAGTGTTTTGGCAGAATGTAAGGCCATTCTCGCTGCATGCAAATACCGATTGAGTTCTCCTGATTCAGTTTTAGATAATTCATGTTCCTGAACGGCAGCTGCAAAAGTAAGTATCTCTGCTTGGAGCAATTTCAGGTTTTCATACTTCGAGGAACGTGATATATTACTTTGCTTCTTTTCAGGATGCTGATAATCATATTGTGAAAAAACCAGTTTCTCATCAATATTCAGGATGCTCAAATTGTGTCGTAATACATTCTTGGCCAGATGGAGCGTTTCATTTCTTATGGCAGAAATACTCGCTTCAGCAACGTCTGTTGTAGTGTTATTAATAAACAGCGTGAGTTCGGTTTTTTTGTCGGGAAAGCCCCTCGTTAATAGTTTTGCAAACAGATGAATGAAAGGATAAAAAACCATGACGCCAATGACATTAAACAGCGTATGAAATAAAGCTAATCCAAGAACTGCATTTTCGGCCGGATCAAACACCTGTACCACGATATAGATAAGGACAGGCATCAGGATCAGCGCAACGATGCCGGTGATCAGATTGAATACAAGATGACTATAGGCCACTCTCTTTTTTACCTGAACGCCTCCTATTGATCCCAGGAGGATAGTTACCGTGGTGCCTGTGTTTGCACCGATGACCATTGCTGCTGCTGCATCAAAATCCAATAATGCTGCATTTAGCATCGTCAGGATAATGGCCATGGTTGCAGAACTTGATTGCATAATAGCGGTCAACATAAACCCTATACCCAGATAGACTATAAGGCCGTAGTCGGGGATACTATCTATATCAATTGTGCTTGTAAAGACTTCCACACTTCCTTTCATATAGTCGAGCCCCATGAAAAGGAACCCAAAGCCAACCAGCAGCTTGCTGATATTGGAATACTTCTCAGATTTTCCAAGGAAAATAATGCCCAGGCCTCCAGAGCCAATGAGGGGTAAAGCAAAGGCCTCGATTTTCAATTTGAATCCGAATGAGGCTACAATCCAGGCTGTAGCGGATGTACCGATATTGGAACCAAGGATGACGCCTATGGCACTTTCCATAGACATTATACCTGCTCCGACAAAGGCCAGGATCATTAACGAAACAGCAGAACTACTTTGAAGGATGGACGTCACAAAAATCCCAGAAAAAATGGATTTGATTTTGCCAGTGGTGTATTGCCTGATCAGGCGCTTAAAGGCTCTGCCGGATAGTTTTTTGATGGATTCCTCCATCAAAAACATACCGAACATAAAGATGCCTAGTCCGGCGAGTAGTTTCCATATATCAAATCCTTCCAACACAATGATCTAAATTCAGTTTATTTGAATCACCTAAAACCAAAGTTGAAAGTTAGTAGTTTAATCTTTAAGTTCAATTATTTGCCTTTTAGATTTTAGAAATTCTTCGTTGAGATTGAGTTTTATAACATTTTCATTACTCATTTTGTAAGAAAGGAAAAGCCGGTTTTCGGATATGTCAATAAACGTAGTATAGACAGTTCCGCCCACGCGACTTTCCTCTATGGGTCTTGGCGCTTGCCCGGCTTTTCCAAAAGTGTTGCCTACTTTTAGCAGCGTAATATCCTCCCCGCTGTTTTCCATTTCCTCAATTCTTTCCGCAATGGATTCAAATCGGTAACATGGATAGTTTCCAGCGCTTGGGTCGGCGAGTAAATAGTTTGTCATGATGAGTTTGTTGCCGGTTATCCAGTATAGTATGCGCTCTCCTTTTACCCACTCTACGATAACGGCATTTCCAGATTTGTC
>JBBKWA010000154.1:0-5555 GCA_037968695.1 Saprospiraceae bacterium | reverse complement strand
CAGTGGGGGCATGACTTCCGGCCTTCCTATCTTGATATTGGCGAGCTGAGAACGTTTCATCCGGGTGTTCCTCTGCTTGCGTTAACTGCTTCTGCTACAAAGGAAGTTGCTGCAGAAATTCTGGACTTACTAAAGATAGATGAAGAGGGCATCGTTCGGGATAGTTTTGCCCGGGAGAATCTGCATTATCATGTCATTGAGCGAGCCGACCAACTGCAATACGTAGAACGTTTATTACAGAAATCTACAGGCAGTGCTATTATTTATACCAGACACCGTAGAAAGTGTGTTGAGTTATCAAGCTGGTTATCTACAAAAGGCTTTGACGCTTCCGCTTATCATGGCGGGATGGATTTGAAAGTCAGAGATCGGATTCAGGAAGCTTGGATAAATGGAGAAAGTAAAATTATCGTGGCAACAAATGCCTTTGGAATGGGTGTTGACAAAAGTGATGTCAGGTTAGTCATTCACTATGATTTACCTGCGGGAATAGAAGAGTACTATCAGGAAGCGGGTAGAGCAGGTCGTGACGGGGAAACGGCCTATTGCCTTATTGTCGTAAACAATTCTGCGACAGGTAAATTAGAAACCAGAACAGCGCAAAGTTTTCCTTCAATCGAGCAGATCAAGCGGGTATACAACGCACTTCACGTACATCTCGGTTTGGCCGTCGGGTCTGGATTAGGAGAAACTTTTGAGTTTGATTTAGAGCAATTTTCAAGTAAATATGATTTGCATTTAATCGAGGCTTATACCGCTATTGAAATTTTAGCCAAAGATGGGTGGATGACCATGGATGAATCTTCAATGAAAGGTAGCACGGTCCAGTTTATCACGGACACGGGAACACTTTATGGGATTCAGGAAACTGATCAAGGAATGGACGATTTAACAAAAGCCCTATTGCGCGGTTATGAAGGGCTGTGGACTGCTTCGGTTAGAATTAATGAAGGCCGCGTAGCCAGCCATTTGAAATGGGATAAAAAGGAAGTAACGCGTCGCCTGATTCGGTTACAGGCATTGGGGCTCATCGATTACAAAACAAATAAGGCCAATAACCAAATCACCTTGTTGCGAGAGCGTGTACCAATAAATAATTTTACGATTGACGAACAGGGGTATGCTTTGCGAAAAGCCCGAGCCTATGCACGGATGAATTCGATGATTGCTTACCTGGATTCTGAAGTAGCCTGTCGGGAAGTTTTTATTCGTCAGTATTTTAATGAGCCTGACGCCTTACCTTGCGGCCAATGTGATCGTTGCCTGAGAGATCAGGATGGAAAATTCGAATGGCTAAATACCATCTATAAAACGTTGGAGGATAGAAATGGCATTACAGTAAAAGAATTTCTTTCTGAATATAAATTGGAACATCAGCCTACGATTAAGCATGAATTGAAGCAGCTGGCAGAAGAAAATAAAATTAAAATAGTCGAAGACAAAATCTATCGAAACAATTGACGACCAGAAAACGTATCATTTTCAGTGTAACGAATGACCTGACGTATGACAGGCGAATGAACAGGATCTGTTCTGCACTTTCTGACGCAGGGTTTGATGTGACGCTTGTCGGTAGGGTGCGAAATGATTCCACTGCTTTCCATTCTTCAAAATTCAGTAATAAACGATTGCACTGCATTTTTAATAAAGGCCTTTTGTTTTACAAAGAGTTTAATATTAGGTTGTTTTTTTTCCTCTTGAAAACGAAGTTTGATATTGCCTGTGCTTGTGATCTGGATACGGCCATGGCATCGCTGATAGCTTCAAAAATAAAAGGTAAAAAAACGGTTTATGATGCACATGAGTATTTTTCTGAAGTGCCTGAATTAACCGGTCGTCCAATCGTGAAAGGGATATGGCGGTTGATTGGCAGATTAACAATTTCGAAATTTAATGCTCGATATACCGTAGGGGAAGAACTCGCTGTTCTAATGGGAAAAGTATATCATGTACCATTCGATGTCATTAGAAATATCGCGCCATATAAAATCGATGAGACAGTAGGCGGCAATGAAGTTCCCCGTGAAAAGATCCTATTATATCAAGGCGCTTTAAATATTGGTCGAGGTCTTGAGGCTTGCATTGAGGCAATGCTACAATTGACGGATTGGACATTTTGGATCGCCGGGGAAGGGGATATTACAGATCAGTTAAAAGAGCAATCCAGAAAGCTTGGATTGGAACAAAATGTGAAATTTCTTGGCTGGATAAAACCTGATGACTTGCCCGGTTTGATGGCAAAAGCAAAAATAAGTATTAATCTAAGGGAGCGTGGAAGCCTAAATGATTATTACTCGTTGCCAAATAAGTTTTTCGATGCGATTCATGCAGGGCTTCCCTCCATCCATATGAATTATCCTGAGTACACCAATATTATCTCAAGGTATCCATGTGCTATACTCATTGATGAAGTGCGTGTTGAGCAAATAGTAAGAGCAGTTAATTTGCTTGACGAGCATCCTGAGACCTGGGAGAAAATGGCAGCAAGCTGCCTAGCAGCCGCTAATGAATTTACCTGGGAGAAGGAGTCTAAAAAACTGGTTCAGATTTATTCAAAATTTTGAATGCACCGTCTAGGCTGTTTCACTTCTGCCAGCCAGATCCAATAAAAAAGCATATTCGAGCGCAATCTCTTTAAACCGCTGGAATCTACCTGAGGCACCACCATGTCCAGCTTCCAGATTTGTATGCAGCAGTAAAGGATGCTGATCTGTTTTCATGGCTCTTAATCTTGCCACCCATTTAGCAGGTTCCCAATACTGCACTTGGGAGTCATGGAGCCCTGTAGTCACCAACATTGGCGGATAATCCTTTTCCTGAATGTTGTCGTATGGAGAATAAGTCTTAATGTAAGCGTAATACACTTCGTCTTTTGGATTCCCCCATTCATCAAATTCGCCGGTCGTGAGTGGTATGGTTTCATCAAGCATTGTTGTGACGACATCTACAAATGGGACTGCGGCAATAACACCTGCCCACATCTCCGGTGCCATGTTTATGATCGCTCCAATCAATAGGCCACCGGCAGAACCACCCATAGCATATAATTGGTCATGTTGAGCATATTGATGGTCAACCAAAAACTTACCACATGAAATGAAATCCAAAAAAGTATTTTTCTTTTTTAATAGCTTTCCTTCCTCATACCAGTGCCTTCCCATTTCTTCCCCCCCCCGTATATGCGCAATAGCAAAAACAAAACCTCTGTCCAATAAACTTATTCTTGAAATACTGAACCCCGGATCCATACTGGCACCATAGGAGCCATAGCCGTACAACAAACAAGGACTTGAGCCATCGAGTAGCGTATTTTGATGGGACACTATTGATACCGGGATCTCCACACCATCATGCCCCATTACCATCAAGCGATCACTTTTGTAATCCAAAGGATCAAACCCTCCCAAAACTTCTTGTTGTTTTAGCAATGCTCTTTCCCTTGATCCCATATGATAGTCATAGGTAGAATTTGGGGTGGTTAATGATTGATAGCCAAAGCGCAAGATTTCGGTATTGAATTCAAGATTAACGGATGTAAACGCAACATAGGCTTCCTCCTTAAATTCAATATAATGCTCACTTCCTTTATTTGGAATAATCCGCAACCGGGTAATGCCTTTTTTTCTTTCTGACAGCACCAGGTAGTTTTTAAACACATCAATCCCTTCAAGAAGCACATCCTTTCGATGGGCAATGACTTCTTTCCAATGCACTAAAGCGGTATCACCCTCCGGCGTTTGCATCAGTCGGAAATTTAGTGCATCATGATTAGTCCGTATGTACCAGCAATCGTTACCATGATCAATACCATATTCAAGTCCCCTGGTACGGGGCTGAAAAATGGTAAACTCCGCTTCTGGCGTATTTGCTTCGATATAGCGGTACTCATCCGTAAGTGTTGAGGATGATCCAATAACAATATATTTTCTGGATTTCGTTTGATAAACGTAAGTTCTGAAAGTATCATCCAATTCCTCGAATACCAACTGATCATCTTTAGAAGATGTCCCAAGGATATGTTTCCATATTTTATTTGGACGGAGCGTTATGTCTTTTGTTGCATAAAAGAAGGACTGGTTGTCCGCTGCCCATGTTGCACCACCACTGGTATTAGGTATTTCATCTACCAGCATTTCGCCTGTTTCCAAATTCTTAATTTTCAAGGTGTAGATTCTTCGGCTTAATACGTCTTCGCCAAAGATCAGAAGTTTATTATCAGGACTTATACTTCTTCCTCCCAGTGCATAAAAATCGTGTCCTTCCGCGAGTTGATTTACATCCAACATCATTTCTTCCGCGGACTCCAACGTATCTTTTCGTCTGGTGTGAAAAGGATATTCTGTTCCATCCTCAAATCGGGTGATGTAGTAATAACCATTGTATTTAAATGGCACGGACATATCGGTTTGCTTAATTCGTCCAATGATCTCTTCATAAAGCTTCTCCTGAAAGCCCGCTAAATGATCCATCATTTCTTTTTGATATTGGTTCTCCTGACGTAGGTAGTTAATGACTTCAGGATCTTCCCGATTATTTAGCCAGTAATATGGGTCAACCCTGTCATCACCATGTATTGAAAGGACTTTCGGTTGTTTTGTTGCTACAGGGGCAACTAATTTTTTGTCAAACATCTGTGAGCGCGTCGGTGTCATTAAATCACTTTTATCTATAGATTTGAAATATTGAAGCATGCAAACATAGGGAAGTGCCTCCAATAGCCTGTTATGCTAGAATTAAACCAGGTTGAATACGCCGGTTTGTTGTCAAATTATTCTTGCTTTAAATGAGCGAAATAACAGAAATCATAATCTACCTTTAGGGTTATTAAATAATTTTATAAGGATGTCTTTACAAACGACTTCAAAGATCATGATGATAAGGCCCGCAGCCTTTGGTTATAATGTAGAGACAGCTGAAAATAACACCTTTCAGAACGTGCCTGATGCGGGAAGAGAAGTTATCAGTACGAATGCGATTTCAGAATTTGATTCGTTAGTTTCCGTGCTCAGGGCAGAAGGAGTGGAAGTTGAGGTGATGCAGGACACGGTATCTCCTAGTAAACCAGATGCTCTATTTCCAAATAACTGGGTTTCGTTTCATAATGATGGTACAGTCATTACCTATCCAATGTTTTCGCCACTGCGGCGAGCTGAACGCAGACAAGATATTTTAGAGCAGCTTCGTGTGAAATATTCCATTGCAAACCATTACGACATGACCAGGTTTGAGTCATCCGGTCAATTTCTGGAAGGAACGGGAAGTATGGTATTGGATCGGGAAAATAAAATTGCGTATGCCTGTTTAAGTCCGAGAACGAACATGGAAGTCCTTGATTATTGGTGTAACCATATGGGGTATACTCCTTTTTCGTTTATAGCCCTGTATGATCGACAGGAAGTGTATCACACCAATGTTATAATGGCTATTGGGGATGGGGTATCCATTGCTTGTCTGGAAATAGTGGAAGAATCAAAAAGGGAGGCTTTTCGAAAGCATTTAATCTCCTTTGGGCGGGATTTGGTGGTCTTAACCAAAGATCAGATTGGGGCATATGC
>JBBKWA010000153.1:0-6011 GCA_037968695.1 Saprospiraceae bacterium | reverse complement strand
GTAGGACACATTGCCTGTCACCCTCGGGCTATTGGCATACTTGCTCCATCGGCCACCAACAAAAGGGGCTACCAGCAGGATGGCGACAAAACCGCCAATAATCATTCGTTTGTATCCATGCAGTATCTGCCTCCAGGATGGTCCATAAAGATCCAGCATCCGTATGAGGGCATATAACGCCATAAACAAGACAAGAAAATAGCCTCTCGCGCCAAGAATAAAAATAAATGGAATGGGAAAGACCCACCATATTTTACGTCGAAGCAATAATTCAAAACCGTAAATCGCAACGGTCATCCAGAAAATGACATAGCCATGGCCATACCATGAATTTCCCAACACCGCATACCCTCCGAAAGTATAAACTAAAGCGCCAATCAGGCATACCAGAGCATCGAACTGCGCTTCCTTTAAAAACTTATAAAAGACCAACCCTGTACCCAACAATACCCCTGCCTGTACCCAGGCTATCGTGTAGGCAATTGTCTCAGGATCCATCGGCAGATATATCCAATAGAACGGATTCAAAATAAATCCGGGATAGAAATTTGTTCCCAAACCGATATAAAAAGACCAGCCCGGCAAGCCTACTTCCTGAAAGTAGCGAGCACTTTGAGCGATGTTAGGAAAAAAGACCGTAAGCGTATCCGAACCTACATCATTAAAGATATACAGGTTGGGTCCGAACAGGTACTGAGAAAATAGAATGATGGTCAGGATCGACGCCAAACCACCAAACAAGAGAAATGTCTTTGATGTACTGAGCGGCCATGACGGTAAGTCAATCGCTACTGCTTTCTTTTTGCCGGTACTCTTTTTACGCTTTCCTTTAGCCATGTAATTATTTTCTTTTAGTCCTGGGGCACCATTGTTTCATCAAAATAAAACAACTCTACGCCCAGGTCATCCAAATTCGCATTATGAAATGGTTTGAATTTTTTATAAATATACCGCCGAATTTCCATTTGCAAATGATGTGACTTATGCAGTTCCCACATCACCCAACCATGCCCTTTACTACGTACGTCTTCCTTAAACTGATCGAGTGTGTAATCGCCTTTCTTTGAGACTTTCAGGAGGTGATCACCTGCCAATGCCACAGGGTCCAGGTAATACGTTTTTACATTTTGAATGATCAGTGCATCTCCCGGCGCGTAATTTGACACCAATGTATTATATACCTGACTGTATCGAGGTGACCAGGGATGTCTTATATAATTGCGCTTGTAGTCTTTATGGAAATGGAATAAAGAAATCAGGAAAACGGTCACGAGCCCCCATGGATATATCTTTGTTGACACCGACCGTCCGGCGTAGTATACAACGATCAATACAGTGCAAACAACAAATGGTACCAGATGCGCAATATACCGGTAATCCCTTCCGCTGCTACCAACCAGATGGACCATAGATACAACGCCGATGATGATAAAAAGATAATTGAGAACAAGTAGGGACTTTTGTCGTGTGGAAATATTTGACATCAATAATCCAAGCCCTGCTACAAGAAACGTCACTGTACCATTGACTGGCAATGCATTGTTCATCATATATTCATAGTAAGCTGTCCTGGGATTATGTGCTGCAAATATTCGCGAAGCAACTTGTCGGAACATATTTAACGCCTCCAGCTCTACAATAAAAGTAAAGAAAAGCAACAATGCCCCACTTCCACAGACAAACCAAAGCAAGCGCATTTGAGCCTTTTCACGATTATGCCACACCTGATAAAGAATATATAACCCCATAACAGGCAAAAATATCATGGACAATTTGTGCACATGCGCTAGCAGCAATAAAAACAAGAAACAAATGATGACCATACTCCATTTTCTGATCTGATCCTTTCTATTGGGGATATCCCCCTGTTGCCGTTGAAAAATATCTATAGTCTTCACCATGATATAGGTCCCTGCGAGAAACAATGGAATCAAAAGGGCATACATGCGCAAGTATCGAAATAAAAGCAAAAAGCGGTCATTCATCAGGCAGATCAAAGGAAGTAATATCGCCAGCCATGCCAGTCCATACCATCGGGCAAAGACGAAATAACAAAGAAGTACGAAACATAGGCCAAAAACAGCAGAGGGCATTCGACCCAGCAATACGCCATCGCCAAATAGTTCAAACAATCCTGCTACCATCAGTGTATGAATTCGAGCCCTTGCATAGCCCTCTTCAAAATAGGACCACCCTTCTTTTGTTACGCCTACCGCTGCATTAATCACCAGGTTTTCATCTTCCCAAATATCGAAATACCCTAAGCGATAGAAAATCAAAAAAGCACACAGGCCCAGAACAACAATTCCAAAGATTTTTGTTGCTGTACTTTTAAATACTTCAGCCACAGCAAATGTCCCGGGCAATGCATCTTCAGTGTGCGAAGAGGCCTGATATTTTAAAACAAAATACCAAAGGATACCAATCGGTATACTCAATGAACTCGCCACAAACATGATGCTCTGCAGTTGATCCATCAGACCATAGGTGAGCAAAATATTAGCTGCCAAATGCAATAAAATCAACCCAACACCTATATACGCAATAGGGATCAATTGTTTCCTAAAAAAAGCAGTTGTACCAAACATGGCAAGACCACCTGACAGCGCACTGAGCATAGTGATCGATCCAGAGGACATATCCGGCTTAAAGAATAAAACCGGTTGCAAATAATAGAAGGCTGCTGCACCTAAGATCCCGTAGGCTACTGATGTCAACCAAGTACCCATCTGCCATGCTGCCATAGACGAAGAGCCTATCGTCTTGCCTCCCTGCTTCTTCCTGGATTTCTTTCTCTTTGATGACACGCGTCAAATTTAATAAAACAGATTAACTACCAGGCTCAAATAAGCCCTATGCCAACCAGGATGAAAGATCACGGCCTGTAAATTCTTGTAAACGCAAAATATCCTCCCGAAATTGGTCTTGCATCCATGCGCGATCCTCTACTGTGGGCTGACTATATTCAAGCGGTGCTGTATTAAAATAAGCAATGAGTTTATTTATTTTTAAAATTTTTATCCACTGTACGACGCTTGCCAAACCAGCCGACGTCATGGCTCTTTCGCCATTGGCAAGAAAATCAGTCAGCCATTTCAATTTAGCCCGTCTGGATACATTCTCTTTTTTATGTAACGAAGCCGGCTCAAAATCAGCTGATACGCCAAGAAAGGCATACAGCGAGGAAGCTACTTCTTTGGGCTTCTGCTTAATATCTTCAAACCAAATAAGGTGAATACTGGATAAAGGGAAATAATCCAAATACCGTTGGAGTGCCTGGTAGTACAATCCATTCTCAATATAGTTTGGCTCTTGTTGTAGCGCCTGCCGCATCGGTCTGGATTCCCGTCTATTAAAATATCGTTCAAAATGATATTGAGATGTCGCTCGTTCGATCGGCGATCGAAGACAAAGAATAATTTTTACATCGGGAAAAATGTTTTTAATTCTGGCCGGAACTTTTTCATCCACCATATACATCGGTGTGATCTCACCTTTTATTTTTGTATTTGGGCAATGCTTAAAAAAACGCTTATACCATGACAAGCCTTTTGGAAAATTTCCTGCGTGGGTCGCTCTGGTGAAGGTCTTGCGATCATGAAAAAAATGCACCTCTTTTGGTTCTGCTGTACAGATTTGCGGATGCGCACTGAGTATTTTATTTACCCAACTGGTGCCGGCTTTGTTAGCGCCAATGCCAATAAAATCTATCTTAAATTCCTTCATAGGGACTATAGCATGATTGGAAAATATCAAATATCGAAATACGCATTAAAAATAAATTTATCGCTTTGCTTTCCAGGCTTCATCGTAGGCATGCTCATGAGCATCCATCGCAACGGCTATGCGATAGGAAGTCGCGACATAATCAAACCCGGCTTCCCCTTGTCTCTTCCAATTTTCATCTTTCAATAGCCATCGCAATCCGGTCGCAAAATCATGGTCCGCAGCATGATATCCATAGGCACTCGAAAAGTTGTCCGGATTGACATGACTTAGAATGGCGCATTTGTGGCCTGAAGCTTCAATAAATGAATTTGGCAATCCTTCACGCACGGAGGTATTGATATGAATCCATGCCTGCGAGTACAATTGATGGTGTAAATTTCCTTCGAACTGTTTTACAAATCCCAAAAATTCAATATTCGAATGATGGCTATATGTCTTTTTAAGTTTTTCTCCATAGGATGGATCTCGTGCTTTGCCTGCTATTTTAAATTGAATCTCCGGAAATTCTAAAGCGAGATCGAGGGTCATCTCCGGTCGCTTTCGAAAATCGAGTCGGCCCATATAGAGCACCATTGGGGTATCAGATTTAGAAACGTGTTCTGAAACTTCTATTGGGGTAGGCAAGAATTTTGCCGGTGCATGTAAATGATATAGCTTCCTTGCCTTTTCGCATTGGTATTTTGCCGGCACATAAACGCCCTGCGCTGCTCTGATGGAATTTCGCACCAGGAAATTGGCTTCGAATATGTAATTCTGAATCACTTGCAACTTACTCTTGCTTGGGAAGCGAAACTCCTGCACCCATTCTTTAAATCCTTTTGGGTCCTGGCAGGTGATCAAGTGCACAGCATGTGGCATCGCCTGCATGGCCAGCCACGTGACGATTGATGGTTCGCAGGAATGATAAATGTCTGCGTTGATCTTTTTAATTGTGGTCCCTACAGAAAGTATTTCTGACAGTGTGTAACTTAATACAGTCATACCATCGAGGTCTTCTTCCTTCTTCTGTCCTGCGCGCTGGGGTACTACTGCTATCACTTCATAACCCCGTTTTACTAATTCCCGACCAATGATTCTAGTAGCTTTCCCATAGCCTCCATACTTGCCCCAGGCAAATATTTCTACGGAAACAAGGCAGATTCGTTTTGGCTTGGAGGTCATTAATTTGCTCAATTATAAGATTGCTTGTCAAACATAACCGTAAATTTATGAATATAGGGCTTATTCGAGGCAGAGAATGATTAATTCAATTTATTAAACAAGCGCATAGCCAAAGTATAAAGTAGATTATGATATTCAGAAAAATAATCGAAAGATTAACAAGTAAAATTAAGCGTAAACCGCAACTACATTTTATACATGTGGGGAAAACTGGAGGATCTGCTATTGCTTTTGCTTTGAAGGGGTATACTAAAAATCATGTTTATCATATCCGGTTTCAAGGGCATAAAACTAAACTAACGGACATTCCGGTTGGCGAGAAATTATTTTTCTGTGTCAGGGATCCTATAGATAGATTTGTTAGTGGATTTTATTCCAGACAAAGGCAAGGGCGGCCGAAATATAATTCGCCATGGCGTAAAGCGGAAGAAATTGCTTTTGGGATTTTCAAAACACCAAATGAGCTGGCGCTAGCACTTTCGAGTGATGATGATACCCGTAAGGCAAATGCTGAATTTGCGATGCATTCTATAGCGCATGTCAAGAGTTCGTATTGGGATTGGTTTGTTGATGCATCCTATTTCAAAAAGCGAATTCCGGACATTCTTTTTGTTTGCCATCAGCATCGACTACAAGAAGACTTCAAACAACTAAGGAATATTCTGGGGATTCCGGTGGATGTCGAACTCCCCGCAAAAAACTTAGTGGCGGCGCATGCCAATCCGGTGGGGTTGGACAGAGGGCTTGAGGATCAGGCCAAACGCAATCTGCAATCATGGTATGCTGCGGATTATACTTTTCTGGCGCTTGTTGATGAAATCCAGCCTCGTGGATAGCAGGGATTCAAGTGTTAATAAAATTGGTTTGTGTGAAATCCTGCTAAAAATCCTTTACTTTTCTATCTGTCCAAATCTTCACCAGGATGGAAACAAATCAGTCGGTTCCGCTCTCAGCGGGTGCTATTTTTGGAATTGAACACCGAACACCTTCCGCTAAGCGGAACAACGAACACCGATTTTTGAAGGCTTTAAAGGATAAAAATGAAAAATCTTGATCTGGAAGTGCGCTCTCAAATAAATCTGAAATCGTTATTCCGCTTAGCGGAAGTTGTTCCTTGTTCT
>JBBKWA010000152.1:0-5763 GCA_037968695.1 Saprospiraceae bacterium | reverse complement strand
AAGCGAGCGTGCCCCAACGCAGTGGGCTGGCGCGATAGATGCCCTGATGGAGCCGCGACGAACGCCGCTTTACCGCTGTGGGTGGGCTTTGCGCGTGGGAATTCGGATTATTAATAGAGCCACTATCTTTTTTCTTCCTTGAAGTGATTTAGCTCCCAGCCATCTGGCCCGAGATAACCTGGTTTATATCTTTTCAGTCCTAACGCATCCCAGATTATCTCACCTGCTTCTTTACTTCGGATATGGCCTTTAAAATACAGATCATGATGTTGCTCATAGGAAAGTTCAAAGCCATACTCCCTTTTATAAGCTTCACTTGCCACATGGAGGTCTAGTACTCCAACCCAGATGGTTACATATTCGCCATCTTTAGACATAAAGACATTGTATCGCTTCCAGTCATCTTGGATTCTCTTGTCGATGTCAGGATGGTCCAACTCATAGAACTGCACTTGTGGAGGATAGAGACTCTCCTTATGCAAGAAGAAGCCAAAGTCTTCCGGTCTAAATCGATCTTGTTCTGCTTTCATAGATGAAGCTTTAACCAATTTTTTCGACTAAACGTCTTGGATTTCGTGGACCGTAGCCCATATCTACTACAACAGGATTTTCGCTCTGATCTCCACAGCACTCATAAGCATCTGCCGGGCCGGGAACCGCTGTGAGGAGCCGTAGAGAACAAGCAAGTACCATGACAGGCACGCCCATCGGGCTGGCTGGCGTGGTGCTTTGCGGTGAACGAAGCCCGACGAACGCCGCTTTACCGCTTGAGGGTTGGGTTTTGAGATTTGGACAGGTTGCGCGATGGATTCATTTAAGGGCGTTCCTTACAAAATTCGGCCCTCTCTTTACATGTAGGATTCGGACTACATAAACCTCGTCATCAACTTCTTCTATTTTGTACATGATTCGATATTTTTTATCGACAATAACCCGCCGATAAACAATATCTTCTTTATGTGCTACTTCTTTAACACGACCATGGCGGTCTGGCATTTTTGCCAAAGTATTAATAGCTTTTAGAATAGCAGTTTTAACATTCTCTGCTCCTTGAACGCTACCTTTTTCTTCGCCTATGTAATTGATAATATTTTCGAGGTCTTTTTGTGCGGGTTCGGTGATGATTACCTGATACGTGCCAGCCATTGTTCTGATCGTTTTTCAAGTTCTTCAACTGTGATTCCTTTACCAGCTTTGGCTTCTGCTATCGCTATTTCAGCCTGCTCCAAAAAAACGGAAGCAGTTACTGCTGTACCGTCGGTTTCATAACCAACAATCGGGTCTTCTTCCTGCCGCTTCTTATAAGTACCCAGCATAGCATGGATAGCCTCCAAAAGGGTGCTATCGATCTCATCGATCATCTGATGAACTTCGGCTCTCATTTCGACAGTACTCATAAGGATTCGTTTTAATTGTAGTTCCATAAATATAACGGTTTTGGGATCAAGAATGATTCCTTGCTTTCGATTATTTTAATGGGAACCCGTTCAAATGTTGCATTTGTTGTTTACTCATTCCTTTTTACAGCTGTTTAAAATGTTGTTATCCTCTGTATAAGATTGAAAAAGGGAAAACGTGACATTTTTTTGGGAGTTTTTTTTGAGGTAATATCAATTACTGAGAAAAAGGGTACTGCTTGTACATATTTATCGACGAACACGTCTACGGCCGATAAAATGTAAAAGCCCGTATCCACATCAAGGATAACGAGCTTTTACAGCTATTCAACAAAGCACAAGACCTTGATGAAAATCTCAAAAAATCAGTGATTGATTTTCTCGATGCGTTTCTGCTCGAGCAGGGGCTTAAAAGGCAGTTGGCTTGATTGATTCTTCAGGTAAGATACCTATCGAGCCACCAGGCTACAAGCCCTACAAGCATAGGTGGTTGAAGCTTGGACGCTCTAACTATTAGGGCTAGCTATGAGACTCACCTCATACCCATTGAATAAGCAAACAGTATCCCTATATTTGCAAAATGGGTGGATATTGCCTGAGCGGCTTGGTGCATTTCGAAGATGGTTGCAAAAGAAGAATGAAAATATGACTATTACTGACAAAATTAAAGGTGCTATATATGGACAAGCCATTGGTGATGCTTTAGGGCTGGCCACGGAATTTATGCCCAAATCGGAGGTTTCAAAAGCATATCCTAATGGAATACACAACTATCAGGATATACAAACGGATGAGCATACTGAAAGATGGGAAAAAGGTGACTGGACTGATGATACTGACCAAATGTTGTGCATATTGGATGCAATATTACAAGAAGGTAACCTAAGTATTCTTGCAGTCAGTAAGAAGTTGAAAGAATGGTATTTGAATGAGTCAACCGGAATTGGCGAAACCGTTTTTAAGGTGTTAAGTAATGATGAATTTTTGAGTGACCCACATCGTGTCTCAAAAACAGTATGGGAAGAATCGGGTAAAAAAAGTGCTGCCAATGGTGGAATAATGAGAACTTCAATATTGGGAATTTGGGGATACGAGAGCATAGAAAAGGTGAAGTTAAATGCCCAGCAAATATGCCAAATAACACATTTTGACCCTAGGTGTGTAGCTAGTTGCGTAGCTGTATGTTTAATAATTCGGGAGCTGTTGATTAACAATGAAAACGATCAAGATATCTTAGACAAAGTACTGGGTCATTGCTTAGTCTATGACCATTCGATTAAAGACATTTTTTCAACGCTGCCTTTGAAAATAGAAGACTTAGAATTGGATGCAAGCGAAAGCATAGGATACACCTATAAGGCACTGGCCGCAGGTCTTTGGGTGCTGAAACATAGCGCCAGTTTTGAAGAAGGGATTCAAAGCATCATCTTTGAGGGCGGCGACGCAGACACCAATGCAAGTGTAGGGGGAGCTATTTTAGGTGCTAAATTTGGATATAAGAACATACCAGAAAGACTTAAACAAGGATTGCTACACAAGAAAGACCTAGATGCCAGAATTGAAAAATTATTGATTTTGATGTCTTGCATCTAACTTAGGATTGTTGCGGATTGGATTCGCGATGATCTGTGGAGCCTCGCTATCCCGGCTAAAAAATCGTGACACTATGCTTACCGAGACACAAGGCCAAAAGCCACACAATAATAATCTGTTGAAGCGTGGACGCTCCAACCATCAGGGGGGCATCGGGGCGTTGCTACAAAACCATCTGCCGAAAAAAACTATACTATAATGGTAATTTCATCTCCTTCAGCCTTCATCCGTTCAATCATCTCTCGCATTCTACTTTGATGTGCCTCTGACAGCTGGCCTAACTCACTTCTTGTGAAATCTAGGTTTCTTGTTGAAATGCCACCATGCATCATGTCCAATTCAGCTTCGGTAAACGATGGAATCTTAACAAAAAACTGCACGACTTTAATGTGCCTTTCCTTTAGTCCTTCAATTAAAGTAAAGTAATCTTGAATTGAATCAATGGCATTCGCTATCAATAAATGCCCTTGCGAATCATCAAGATATTTTAGAATAGCAGCGGGCCTATATCCCAAAGGAGATTTCATTACTTCTGGGTACTTAGCCACAGCATCTGTGATGTCAATCTTTACTACATCGCCAAGCTCTAGCCTAGATTCCGTAGCTTTGATGCCTATAGTCAGATATAGTTTTCTCATTAGTTCGATATTTGACGAATTGGCAAACCAAGTTCTTCTAGCTCAACTTCGTACCAATAAACAGGAGTTGTTCCGTCGGGTGCATAGTCAAACTTATGCTCACCATTGATGAAAATTGGTTCAGGGTCTCCAAGTTTCCTATAATACCCTTCTTCAAGTAATACCTCTTGTTGATTCCTTATAGCTGGTGGTTGGACACTACTGTGGTAGATTGACCCTAAATTTTCGCCCCAATCTGATATATCGTTAATATCAACTCCATTTGTTGATTTGATCTTCCATATCATTCTGTAACGAACTTCAGGAAAACCAAATTCAGCAAAGGCTTCTGCTACGTCTATATTACGGGTACATGATACAAACCCTTTGACAGGAATATCTTGTGGACTACCAGATCCAAATAATCTGTTATAGTCGGCCTCGGATAACGGTCGCCCCCGAAACACAATACCCGTTTCTAAACGACTTGTTTGCCTTAATTGCTCTAAGCCCTCAATAATGGCTCTATAAGATTGATATTCAAAACCAGGTAATACTAGGTCAGAAAACTCCATCGCATTGGCAATTGGATTCCTCATTGGCTGATTTAGATAATCACCAAGAGCCGTATACTTATGGATATTAGCCAGTTGGTTATTGGTCGCTCCTCCGATGTTGTGTAGAAGATCATGATGAATTAACTTATACATTGATTCCAGAACACTCGTGTTGTTCCTGACAATCTCTGGGGCGGTTCTTAAAAGTACTTTAGCCCTCACCCGATTGACCCTGTGTGTTCTAATATCGACAGGGGGAATACTTCCGACCAAATCATCAGCCCTCAAAAAAGCATAAAGAGCTTCTCTATTTGGGTCTAATGTCAGGACTACTCTCAGATTGTCCCTTATCAATTGCCGCTCAATGGGGCTGCTTATTTGATTGAGGACTAAGGCTTCATCAATCAGGTCAAAGGTCAAAGTTCCATCAATACCTGAGGTACTCTTCAGCCCCGCCTTCACAAACACACAATCATTATGCACCAACACCCCTTCTTCCCCCACAAAATAATTGTGGTACTCGGCTACCTCGAAATTATAAACCTGCAGGGTGGTATCAAATGCCTCTACCGCATGTACTGTCAGTAATGCCCCGGTAAGTGCCAGGAGCTTCATGTTTTGCCGGAGGCTATCGGCACGCAGGTATTTGCCTAGCTGTGGTAGATAGAAGGGGTGATTATTGGTAGCGGTGATGGTGTCTCCACCTGCTACAATACGCACCATTTTTTGCCAACTTTTTGCGAAGGTATTCGTCACGCGAGACAAGATAGTATCTTTTTGGATTTTGGTGTAGGTGGTTTGGAAGTGCCAAAGTCATTCAAAAGGAGGGGGGCGATAGTTCGGAAGACGCAGTGAATGAAGAGGGAGGATGTAACTTGCAGGCTGCTGATGAACGCCGCTTTACCGCTCTTGGGTTGTTTTATGGGCGCATTTCATTTGGGTCTTGCCGTGTATCAAAGATGTCCGTAATGTAAATGATCGATTTAGCGATACGGTAGATGAGTTTGTACAGTTTGTCGATGACTAAGGAGCGGTGTCCGAGGCCAAGGTCTTTGAGGTACTTTTCCTCTTTGCCTAGCTGAGGATTGTCGCGCAACAGTTTTGCCTTTTTAACTACTTTCTTGCGTAGTTCCCGGCCTTTTGCACTGTTACCTTGTGCCTTATGATATTCATCGATTTCCTCGAAGCGATCACGAGCTGGTTTGGTGATTTTTACTTTCATCACTGGGTGTCTTCTTCGAGCAAGACTTCAATATCGTAGACCTCACCGGCCTCAATAGCTCGTTCTGATTCCAATGCCCGGGCTGTAAGTTCCTCCTTAGTCATTGGCTTGAGACTAGCCTCGTAAATAGCGATTCTTTCTTGACGAGCTTGGTCTAAAGCATCCGGCTGATAGTTCTTAAACAGGCTTTCTGCTAGTTCATCCAATACACTAAGCAGCTTCTCATCGGCCTGCTCAATACGAAGATGTAAACGCTCCTTGATCTGATCGATACCCATGACTTTTGCTTTAGCTTGATAAAATTGTAGTTCCATAAAGATAACGGTTTTATGATGAAAAATGATTCCGCTGTTTCGATTATTTAAACTGAACTTGAG
>JBBKWA010000151.1:0-6150 GCA_037968695.1 Saprospiraceae bacterium | reverse complement strand
GTGTAACATTGACTGATGGAACTGTTGTTGATGTTGAAAGCCCCTTAGCGTTACGGCAGCTTAAAAAAGATTGTAGGGGATAAGCTATCTTTTTCGTTTTACAAAAGAGACCTACTGATCAGAAGGTCTCTTTTGTTTTTACTAAGCCTTTGCAAACCGTATTTAAGCATAAAAACTCTTTTTATTCCTTTCTGATTGAGGCGATCTGATAAGCGTTAATAAAAACTTTTTCTGCTATTCTTCCTAAACAGATTCCTTGTATTCGGCATAATCCTCTTAATCCGTTATTCAGGTATTAAGCAAACGTGGTCACGCTCCTCTGGTAAGATGATTGCTCTACTAAGTACTATCCCCTGAGCCCCCTACCGTGTCCAAAAGCCTCAGTGCTTTAGGAAAGGGGGTCTTAAGGCTTCGAAGTATCTGTAGAGTCTATTAAATACGAGAACCTATTCCTAATAGAAGAATTTGATGCCGCTTGCACTAAGCACTTCGCGCTATGCTCATTCCAATGTCAGTAAACTTGTTATTATTGCCAAGAAACAGTTCTTGGTTTACTCATGAAATGTAAACGCAGATGAACCCATTAAGCCAAAAAATGAATGAACTATGGCCAGGTTTTTGAGAAAAGGCTATTTAGCGTTCTTTATCTGGCATTATTAAATTTTCAATTTCCCGTAATTGTTAAATTCCAGTCCAGACAATATTGGCCTGACCAAAGAATCACCTGAACATAGAATACCGTAGTTTGGCTAGAGCCGAGGAGGTCAGGGATCGTAACTATAATTTGCTCACTTTGACTTCCACTATTGTCAGAAGAACCCACTAATGTGGTACAAGGTGCAAATAATTTTAAGTCATAATCCATGCCCGATGGAATGTTGTTTAACAAAACGGTAATGACCAGGTCATTTGGAATTGGTGAGTTATCACATTCTTGCAACGTTACTTTATACCATGCATTACCGCATCCTGAAACATTGATAGGGCTCCCTCCTGCATCTCCGCAAATGGTTCCTAAATTAGTGGATGAGGAACAAACAGAGCCTCCGTTATTCGAACAACAGGATACGCATATCCCATTTTCACATGTCTGAAAAGTCGGACACAAATCTCCTTCATCAATGACTCCGTCGCAATTATTATCAACACCATCACACATTTCAGTAGCCCCGGGATGCATCAATGAATTGAGGTCATCACAGTCAAGACTATCCGCTACATATCCCGGAAGCGGATACAATGAATATAGGGCACCATATTTATCTCCATAAGAATCTCCGTCACGATCTGAGAAGAAAAACGAAAATGAAGATTCTTTAAGTAATCTAGTCCAATTGCTACCATCATATAGCATAATGTGGTTCAACAAGGTATCATACACCATGAGGCCGTCTGCCGGGTTGAGGATAGCACTGGTTTGTGTTCTAGGAATAAGAAGACCAGAACTATCCGCATTTATCTGTAACATCGCCGATGGATCTGGGATAAGCATGGTATTGCTAATTCCAACTCCCTGGGCTAATACAACCTGCGGTGTGAGGTATACCACAAGTTGGAATAACGAAAAAAACACGCCAATCGAAATTGACATATTGTTCGAATGCTTCATTTTACTAAAATAAAGCTAAATCTGCAATATGGCACTGTATCCCGATGCTCAAGCCGCCAAAATATTGTGTTTGGGGATTACTCAAACCAATCAAAAAATGGTTTAGTAGTGTTTTGAAAAATCGAACTTCCTAAGTTATTAAAGCCTTATGCGGGACTACCACAACTTCCGAAGCCCGTTGAACGTCAGTTTTGGAACCTCGTTTTTCGGCTAGATGATATTAATTATCCCTTTCTTCTTAAGCTTGTCTGGGATTAATTTTACAAAAAGTACCTACAAAACCATCTTGTAATTGTCTCGTTGTTGCAATCAAATTTTGCTCTTTAAAACTTAAACACTCAATAAAAATCATTCCATAAATCAATTGGTGTATCTGCAATCATAGCTTTCGCTGCCTTTTTCGTTTTTCGTTTTTTAGCTCCTCTACAGATTAATCTTTACTTTTAATAAATGCTTCATCTGCTGTTTTTGTCTTTCTTTTCATTTCTTTCTCCTGCTCATGGTGATATCCATGAACGCATCATGCTTTTGTCCGAACGAATAAAACAACATCCCGACAGCACTGAACTGTATCAAGCGAGAGGGGAGTTGTACCTCTTACATGGAGACAAAAAAGAAGCAAGGGAGGATTTTAACTTTTGCCTGGAAAAGGAGTTGAAAACTGATCGCGTTTTTCTTGGTTTAAGTAAAACGCTGTACGCACAACAGCTACCTGACAGTTCGCTTTATTTCGTGGATCAAGCTTTAGCTTTGAATAGTATCAACCCAACTTGTCTGGAGTGGAGAGGTTTTGTCCTGCAATCGCTTGATCAGTTTTGTCTTTCTGCCAAAACCTATGAGCATCTTTTGGCCATCACCATCAATCCTTCCCCATCGCTTTATATTGATGCTGCCGAATCCTGGATGGCTTGTTATGAAACTTCGGCAGAAGAAAATGCTATTTCCATACTCCGTGCTGGACTGGACCGATTAGGAAAACTGCATATTTTAGAGAAAAAATTAGTGGCCGCCTATGTGCATTACAATAGATTTGAGGATGCATTGTCACTTCAAACCGAAATGGTATCTCATTGGTCGTTAAAGGCACTACCTTATTTTGAGCGGGCCAAAATTTATAATTCTCTGGGTGATTCAGTTGCTGCTATAGATGACCTACGAGCTGCGATAGCTTCTTTGGATCAACTTCCCTATTACAAAACAAACACTTCGGCAATGAAGACAATTCGAAAAGAGATTGTCGCCCTATTAAACCAAACCATAAAATGAAAATGAGGTCGACGTGGTGTTTTCTGTTTTTACTGCTAAGCCATTTGGCTTCCGGGCAACTTATTTCACTCGGCTCTTCATGGGCCTATCATGATCTAATGATGGCGCCTCCACAGCAATCCGGAACAGAATGGTATGAACTCTCCTATGATACTATGTCATGGGGTGTGGGTCCGGCACAACTTGGCTATGGGGATGGTGATGAAGCAACCGAAATATCTTCGTCGGCGCTTACAGGGTATTTTCGACATGTTTTTAATGTCAATGATCCGGATGATTTCAGTTCACTCAATTTATATTTAGTGTATGATGATGGGGCGGTTATCTACCTAAACGGTGCAGAGGTTTGGCGTAAAAACATGCCCGAAGGGCCTGTTGATTACGGCACATTTGCGTCATCAAATAGTGGTGACAATGCAACCGCAACGATGAATGTAGCCAACACGTTAGTGGTAGGAGATAACATCCTCGCGGTTGAAGTGCATCAGCGATCTGCCGGAAGCTCCGATATTAGTTTTGATTTTAGTGTAGACGGCGTTCCGGATGATGGTGTTGTGCTTGTGACTCGTGGGCCCTATTTGCAAAAAGCAAATGATACTAGCATGGTGGTACGGTGGCGAACAAACATTCCTTCTCCTTCGATACTAGATTATGGAACAACGCTTTCTTCGCTTTCCGATACAAAAGAAAATTTGACGGATACATTAGAGCATGAGTTACTAGTCACCTCTTTGACCTCAAACACAAAATACTTTTATCAAATTAGAACATCTACTGACACGGTCCTCTTTCCTTCTAATGAATTGTACTTCAAAACATATCCAACGCCAGGAAATGATGTGCCACTAACCGCATGGATACTTGGTGACTGCGGCACAGGGAACAGCAATGCACGAAATGTTCGGAATGCATACTACACTTACATTGATACTTTGCATACTGACATGATGCTTTTTCTTGGTGATAATGCTTATAACGATGGCACCGATGCCGAGTATCAAACGGCGTTATTTGAAAATATGTACGAAGCAAAGCTGAAAAACTCTGTGGCGTGGTCTTGTCTTGGAAATCATGATGGTCATTCTGCCAATTCTGATACGCAGACCGGGCCCTATTATGATATTTTTTCTTTTCCTAAAAATGCTGAGTGCGGTGGTGTCGCTTCGGGAACAGAGGCTTTTTATTCTTTTGATTTTGGAAACGTTCATTTTATTGTTCTTGATAGCTATGAAACGGATCGGGGCGTCGGGGACCCGATGTACCTCTGGTGTGAAGAAGATCTTCAAAACACCATGGCACATTGGATTATTGCGCTATGGCATCACCCGGCATATTCAAAAGGATCACATGATTCTGATGATGAATCTAACTTGATTCAAATGCGCACAAATTTTCTTCCGCTGTTTGAAAGCTATGGTGTAGATCTTGTGCTTTCAGGACATAGCCATTCCTATGAACGAACTTACTTTTTAAATGGGCACTATGGGCTGTCTTCTTCTTTTGACATTGACACACACACCGTAGGCCCCAATGGGTCGGGGTCCGGCCAGTTAGAAAATAACGAACCTTATTTCAAATCGCCTACCGGGCCTGAAGGAGGAAAGGGAGCTGTCTATATTACCGCCGGTTCTTCTGGAAAAATAACTGCTGCTGATCTTGATCATGCAGCAATGTATTACGATGCCGTCAATCTGGGTTCTTGTGTTTTGAAAATAAACGAGGACTCCCTTTCGCTGTTTTTTTTACGGGAATCTGGTGCAGTGGATGACCACTTTACCGTACTGAAAGACAATACTTGTGCCCCAGGCTTGCCATGTAATGATTATAATGATTGTACCGGGAATGACGTCTTTGATGATTATTGCGAATGTAAAGGTGAGCTCCATCATAAATATGTTTCAAACCCAAACAATGCAGGTTCAGGTTCGCTTCGCGAGGCCATCGAAAACTCATGTGATGGAGACACCATACATTTTCAACCTTCCATCACCGACACGATCCGCCTGGATTCAGAAATTGTGATTTCAAACAATCTGACGCTCTTGGGGGCTCTATCTGATAGCCTTGTTATCTCGGGGCAGCATGTTACCAGAATGTTTCAGGTAGAAACAGATGTTGAATTTACAATCGCAAATATGGCTTTGTTTGGAGGATATGCAGTAACTGATGGTGGTGCTATTTTAAATAATGGTCTCGTGTTTTTGGAAAACACTTTTTTTATTAATAATTATGAAGGGAATGATCCAAAAGTATGGACCAACCATTCTTCAGTTTTTGTTAAAGAGGGGGTAAACTATATTCGGCTTGAATAAAGTATTTGTTGCTTTTTCTCTTCTGCCTATTCCTTCCCGGTGAACTTCGATACGTCCTAAAAATTGTCTCCCACAGATGCCGCAGATTTACGCAGATAAAATTTACTGCTCTTGCTAGATTTCGTTCGCCTTTTTGAAAGTAATCAGCCTTTTGAACAAAGTAGGGGCAAAGGTGGTTGTTCTTCTTGGGCTATGATCTCTGCCTAGTCATAAGTTGCAGGAGCAAACTCCATGAAACGGCAATTGGATGTCGCACAGAAAAGAAACACAGCTTTAAGTATTAAATCAGTTCCTCGCTTATCAAATTAAAAAACTAAACCCTCTAAACTATGTCACCGAAGGTGACAGTCCTAAACCTTCTAAACTTTTCGCCCTTTGCTCCTTCTATCAAAACGCATTCAAAATCGCAATGATATCATTTCCATAGGTCGCGATTTTCTGATCTCCCATTCCTTTAATTTTGTTTAGCGCAAGCAGGTCTTGTGGTTTTTCTTTTGCGATAAATAATAGGGTCGCGTTGTGACACACCATAAATTCAGGCAGGTTGATTTCTGTGGCTCTATCTTTTCGCCAAAGTTTGAGTGCGGAAAAAATAGTGGCTTCATCAATCGTTAGGTCGTCTTCTGTGATCACTGGTGGCTTATCTTTTTCTTTTGTTTTTGCTCCCTTTTGTTCTTCAAAAAAAACTAGGATGGACCAGTGATCGGGGTTTCCGGGGATGAACTGTGCTGTTGTGTTTTTCACAGAAACGGTATTCATAAAGGTGTTAATGGTCACCTGATCGTTGAGTACATTTTCTGCGGAAAGTCTGGTGTTGAAAATTTTTAGATTCATTGCTATTTGGTTTTTATGCTTTACAATGAAGTGTCTTAAAGGGGTGGGAGTGTTACCACTTGTATGCTTCAACTCATGTGTACAATCTGATTTTTTAAAGGGGAATGAGTTTAGGGGTGAGGGGTGAGG